>CAYUAZ010000108.1:0-7370 GCA_964442865.1 uncultured Gammaproteobacteria bacterium | reverse complement strand
TTAATTTTTTATCATGCATGAGTGTGTCCAGTTATTGGTTGAGGTTAAAGGACACCGTCCTGGGCTGACCGTGTCGTAGAATGCTGATGTTCACCTGATTGGCTGTGCCCAGTTTGCCCACCGCCTCCAGCCCCTTGGCCGGATTATCCAGCACGACCCCGTTGACCGCCGTGATTATATCCCCAGCCTGCATGCCAAAGCGTGTCAAAAAGCTGGCGTCGTTGCCGGCGTTGATGCGATAGCCCAGTTGCCGGTTTCCCTCGGTCACCGGCTCGGCATTTGCCACGCCCGCCAGCACCTTAGGATTGGTGTGCAGCGCGTCACGATAGCTGCGCAGTATCGAAAGCGTCTCCGGATTCTGCTCCACGGGAGGGCTACCCGCCGCAGCGGCAGGCGCCACGGGCGCGGGGGCCGACGCGCCCTCGGGAACCGGCTGCGGGGGTGGCGCCGCCGCCGGAGTCACGCTGACCGGCACCGCCACCGGGATGTTCTCTTCCGCACTGTCCCTGGGCAGGCGCAACACTTCATCCTGATTATTGCGGGTCAGGATAATCCGGTCGGTACGAATCTCCTTTAATTTTGCTCCGCCGGGCAGATCGGCGTTGATGGCGTAATAGTCTTCTTTCCCGCCTTGATCCGCGACGATCGCCCGCGCGCTGGCCGGGTTGTCGGCGGCGATCACCCCGCGCAGGGTCAGATTGAGCGGCGTTACCGGAATCTCCGTGGGCGCGACCGGCGCCTGGGGCGGCTCGAACTTGCCGAACAGGTGCAAGGCACTCATCTCCGGTAAGGCTTGAGCAGGCACGGCCGCCGGGCCAGGCGCGCTAAACGGTGCGGCGGGGACCTCATAATGCGGCCCCGACCACAGCGTCCAGGTCAGTTGCGCGAGGCTATACCCCACTCCCAACGCCAGCAGCAGACCCGCGATGACCGGCAAATAGTCAAGATAGGGTCCCTGCCACTGCGATGGCGCCAAGGCGCTTTTCCAGTTCAGTTTCAATCTAACGCGAGCCTAAAGGTCTGATTAAGATAATAATTGTTGTGGAAAGACGGTGAATTATAGCATAGTGTGCCAAGCGGGATTGGTAGCTAACAACAACATCCGCTGAGCGTGTGTCCGCGACCGAGTCGTCAAGATAGCCCATCCCTCGCCCTGAATCCAGTCAGAGTCCCGTCTATGAGGCAACACCCCCCTACCAAAGTTCCGGAACCCCAACGCTACGCCACGCTGGACGCGCTACGCGGGCTCGCCATCGCACTCATGATCGCGTACCACATCTGCTTCGATCTTGTTTACTTCGACGCGTTGTCCATTGATTTTAACCACAGCCCGTTCTGGCTGGGCCTGCGCAGCCTGATCGTGAGCCTGTTCCTGGCAGTGATGGGGATGAGTCTCATGCTCGCCGCGCGGCACGGCCTGCGCTGGCGTCCCACCCTGCGCCGGCTGGCGCTGCTGCTGGCCTCCGCTGGGCTAGTGAGCCTCGGTAGCTATTTGCTATTCCCGGCCAGCATGATTTTTTTCGGCGTATTGCATTTCATCGTGGTGGCCAGCGTACTCGCACTGCCTTTCGTGCGTTTTTACTGGATCAATCTCGTTGCCGGAATAGGGCTCATCATTTTCGGTCTCATTTATCAGGACGAATTTTTCAACCAACCCTGGTTGCAATGGATTGGCCTGATGACCTACAAGCCCGTCACCGAGGATTACGTGCCGATGCTGCCGTGGTTTGGGGTGGTGTTGATCGGCGTATTTTTAGGCAAGGCGATCTATCATCGAGAGCCGTTGCCGAAGTTTGCAGCCTGGCAGCCCGTTGGAACGCGTGGGAAGATTTTAGCTTGGGCAGGTCGACACAGTCTGGCGATTTATCTTCTCCACCAGCCGATATTATTGAGCGTTATGTATCCATTGCTGCTAATCAAAAACTAACAGTGTCGCTAGCGTAACTGCTCTCCCATACGCACCGCGATGGGATTTACACCGGATTTGAGGCCCTCTGCGGACTCGTCCGCCTTGTTCATCAACAGATCAAAATTACGATACGCGTATTTTGGGTCGGCGCCGATGTTTTCAATGCCCTCGGACGTTAGATCCGCGCCATAGTTAAATGCTCGAAAATACAATGGAGATTGATCCTTAGCGGATATCAGGCGTGCACTTACTCTTATCCACGGCTTGTAGTCCAGCGAGCCTGCGGTGAAGAGGTAACCGACAGTGACGTACCACACATCCAGTATTGCATCGGCATCGGTTCGGACGGCCGAATAGTCAGCCTGATTTTCGTTTTTTATCGCCGGCCGCTGGTCGGAAAGATAAATGATCTCGTAATTCTGATTTTTTAACTCACGCTGTAACGCTTGGGCAATTTCGGCGCCCATCTGAAGATTCATTTGCCGCATTTTATCCGTATACTGGTTTGTTTTTGACTGCATATCGCTCGCCTGGGCAAGACCGCCGATAAGCCCGAACATACCGGATGCTCCTCCGATGTTGATGACGCTGATTTCCTTAGGCTCCGGGACTTGCAATAGGGCAATCTTCTTGACCGCTCCTTGTGCTTGCTTATCGAATTCCTGCCGTGGAACGGCAACACGTCGGCGCACTCTCGAGCGCTTGAATCTGCACCGGAGCTTGGGCGCACCCGGAAAGGATAAGAAAAAAACTAAGGAACCAGAGCCAGCTGGAGCTTGTCATTTGATCCTCCAAACGGTCATACCGTAGCAGAGACTTAACGGGTCTGTCATGCAATAACATATCTTAATGGGGTCTTATTTGATCGTGTCCGCTGTGCTGATCCCCCTGCAATAATCACTACTTCTTCACACCGAAATCAAATTTATAACCCACGCACCTTGGCCTTAAGGTAGGGCAACAGGTGGGCCGCGAGACGTTGCTGGTCTTTGCTATCGAGATGGCGGAAAGAGCGCACGGTGTTACGGCACTCGAGTGCGCCGCAGCGGCAGGGGAAGCCGGGGAAATCTGCTTCGTCTATCGCGGTGCCGTAATCCCAGGTGATTTCTTCGTGCGGGGCGATATCGCGCAGCGCCACCAGGCTGAGGCCGGCATTAAAGCCGGTGTTGGGCGCGCAACTGTGGTTGGCGTAGTCATCGGCCTCGCCCGATGGGCCCAGGTACAAGTCCTCGTCTATCTGCAAGTGATAGTCGCGCTCATTCAGTTCCGCGCGGGTGAGCAATGGGCCGGTGAAGGCCAACACATCTTCGCCCTTGTTGATGGGGAGCGCGGCGAACACGCCCCTGCCGTGTTGCGGACTGGACTTGATGTACACCTTCATCGCCGGGTCGCTCGCGTATTTTGCTCGTTATCGGACTCGCTCAGCCAGTCGCGCGGTTTCAGAAATACGTCATAAAGCCGCGCTTCGGGCGTACCCGGCGCGGGATGCCAGTTGTAACGCCACTTTACCAGCGGCGGCAGCGACATGAGTATGGATTCGGTGCGTCCGCCGGATTGCAGGCCGAACAGCGTGCCGCGGTCATAGACCAGATTGAACTCCACATAACGGCCGCGCCGGTAGAGTTGGAAATCGCGCTCGCGCTCGCCGTAAGGGAGTGCCCTGCGGCGTTGCACGATGGGCAGGTACGCAGGGAGCAGGTGGTCGCCGACGCTCTTCATAAAATTAAAGCAGTGCTCGAAGCCGCCCTCGTTGAGGTCGTCGTAAAACAGGCCGCCGATACCGCGCGGCTCGTTGCGATGTTTCAAAAAGAAATACTCGTCGCACCATTTTTTGTAACGTGGATAGACATCGTTACCAAAGGGTTCGCAGGCCTTGCGTGACACCTGGTGCCAATGCACGACGTCCTCTTCGAAACCATAATACGGCGTGAGATCAAAGCCGCCGCCGAACCACCATACCGGTTCGGCGTTGCCTTTCTGGGCGATAAAGAAGCGCACATTGCAGTGTGTGGTGGGGATGTAGGGATTGCGCGGATGAAACACTAACGATACACCCAGCGCCTGAAAATTGCGCCCGGCTAGCTCGGGGCGATGCGCCGTCGCAGACGGCGGCATCTTGTCGCCGAACACGTGCGAAAAACCAATCCCCGCCTGTTCAAACACCGCGCCCTCGGCCATGATGCGTGAACGCCCACCACCGCCTTCCGGGCGTTGCCACAGATCTTCAATGAATTTGCCCTTGCCGTCTTCCTGCTCAAGCGCGGCGCAGATGCGGTCTTGCAAGTTGAGCAGGTAGGTCTTGACGATATTGATGTCGGGGATGTTCATGAGTACGCGAGCGTTTGTTGGAGCAAGGTTTATTTTATCTTAAATCGCCCCATAACGTCTGTATCGCAGCGAGCGCCGCCACCGGTGCGGTTTCGGTGCGCAGCATGCGCGCGCCCAGGCGCACGGGAATGAAGCCGGCGTGCTGAGCCTGGGCGAGTTCGGCGTCACTCAAGCCGCCCTCGGGGCCGATGAGTAGCGTGATGTCACCGGCGGGCTGCGGGAGGTAGGACAAGCCTTGGGTAGCGTAAGGGTCGAGCACCAGCTTGACCGAACTCGTGCAATCCGCCAGCCAACGGGTGTAGGGCGCGGGTGCGCTGATAGTGGGGACACGGGTGCGGCCGCTCTGCTCACAGGCGGAGATAATAATCCCTTGCCAACGGGCGAGGCGCTTGTCCACCCGCTCCTGCTGTATCTTGACCACGCAGAACTCGGTGACCAGCGGCTGGATGTGCGAGACGCCCAGCTCCACGGCCTTTTGAATGGCGTAGTCCATGCGCTCGCCGCGCGAAATAGCTTGCGCCAAGGTAATGGTCAAGGGCGATTCCGCATCGCGGGCGATGAAATCGCCCACCGCGGCCTTTGCGGTGGCGCCGCTTACGGGTTGCAGTGTAGCGGCGTATTCTCCGCCCGTGCCGTTAAACAGGATGAGCGGAGCGCCCGCTTTGAGCCGTAACGCGCGCACCACATGCTGCGCCGCGCGGGCATCCAGCATCACCTCTGCGCCGCTGTGCAGCGGAACCGGGAGATAGATGCGCGGGACGGAGAGACTGCACGTCTCGCTGACAAAGTCAGCGTTGGAATGAATCACCCTTTATGAAACGCTCTCGACCTTCAAAATCACGCCGTCCACACCCACTACATGTATGCGCGTGCCGGCCGGGCAGTCCGCGCCCTCGACTTTCCAGGTCGAGTCATCCACCCGGATCTTGCCGACGCCGTTGACGATGCCTTCATCCAGGGTAAATACGCGGCCGACGTATTGTTCGCCGCGCCGGTTGAGCGCGGGCTGATCGCTCGTTGTAGGGTGCGCCTTTTGGTACATGCGCCACAGCACGACGGTAGTCACCGACAGCACCGCAAAGCCGAGCACCTGATACTCCCAGCCGAGCCCGGGCATAAACCAAAGCAGGACGCCGACCAAGCCCGCCGCCATGCCGATCCAGAGCAGAAAAAAACCGGGAGTGGCGATCTCGAAAATCAACAGGGCGATGGCCAGTATCAACCAGTGCCAGTAGGTGATCTGCGCGGCGTCCATCAGGGGCTCCCCGGTTTGCCAAACGCCTGTTTGGCGATCTCGGCGATGCCGCCGATCGCGCCGATCACGCTGCCCGCTTCGAGCGGCATGAACAGGATCTTCTGGTTGTTGGAGGTGGCGATGTTTTGCAGGGCGTCCACGTATTTTTGCGCGACGAAATAGTTGATGGCCTGGACACTGCCCTTGGCAATGGCCTCGGAGACCATGGTGGTGGCCTTGGCCTCGGCCTCGGCGAGCCGTTCGCGCGCGTCGGCGTCGCGGAAGGCGGCCTCCTTGCGGCCCTCGGCCTGCAGGATGGCGGCCTGTTTTTCACCCTCGGCCTTGAGGATTTGCGCCTGGCGAAAGCCTTCGGCCTCCAGGATGTTGGCGCGCTTTTCGCGCTCGGCCTTCATCTGCCGCCCCATGGACTCGACCAGATCCGCCGGCGGCGAGATGTCCTTGATCTCGATGCGGGTGACCTTGATACCCCACGGCGTGGTGGCGTCGTCCACCACATGCAACAAGCGGGCATTGATGGCGTCGCGCTGCGACAGCAGTTCGTCCAGGTCCATCGAGCCCATCACGGTGCGCACGTTGGTCATGGTGAGGTTGAGGGTGGCATATTCCAGGTCGTTCACCTCATAGGCCGCCTTGGCGGCGTCCAGCACCTGGAAAAACACGATCCCGTCCACCTTGACCATGGCGTTGTCCTTGGTGATGATTTCCTGCGACGGCACCTCCAGCACGGTCTCCATCATGTTCATCTTGGCGCCAATGCGGTCTATGATCGGGGCGATAAGATTGAGGCCGGGTTTCAGCGTGCGGGTATAGCGGCCGAAGCGCTGCACCGTGTATTCCCTGCCCTGCGGCACCGACTGGACGCCCATCAGGACGATGAGTATCGCCAAGGCCAGCAAAATGATGACAAAAATTTCCATAGCTATCCCCTCAGTTGATCCGAGTCCATAGTCAAACTTGAATGGGCGCGTAAATCAAGCGATATTTTGCGCCCGCAAGACGGCTATAATACACGTCTTGATGAGAACCCTATGTACAGCTTAATCACTCCCCCCAAGACCCTGCTGCGCCGCGCCGGACGCGCCATCGGCGACTTTGGCATGATACGCGAGGGTGACCGCATTCTGCTCGGCGTCTCGGGCGGCAAGGATTCTCTCTCGCTGCTGCATCTATTATTGCACTTACAGCGCCGCGCGCCGGTGCGCTTTGAGTTGGGCGCGGTAACGGTAGACCCGCAGGTGGAAGGCTTCGATCCTGCGCCGCTCAAAGGGGTGATGGCGGATCTGGGCGTGCCGTATTTTTACCGCACCCAGCCCATCATGGAGCAGGCCAAGGAAAACATGGGCAACGATTCGTTCTGCGCCTATTGCTCGCGCATGAAGCGCGGCGTGATGTACGACACCGCGCGCAAGCACGGCTACAACGTGCTGGCGCTGGCCCAGCACCTGGACGATCTCGCCGAGACCTTTCTCATGTCCGCATTTCACGGCGGCAAGCTGCGCACCATGCAGGCTAATTACCTGAATGACGCCGGCGACGTGCGCGTGATCCGGCCGCTGGTGTACGTGCGCGAGCGCCAGCTCGCGGCCTTTGCGGAAGAAGCAAAACTGCCCGTAATCCGCGACAACTGCCCGGCCTGCTTCAGCATGCCGATGCAGCGCCAGCACATGAAGGAGCTGTTGGCCTCCGAGGAGCAACGCAACAAGGGCTTGTTCAAGAGTCTGCTGACCACGCTGCGCCCGCTGCTCGTTTCAGCATGAAAATGGTGACTGTCGCAAGCTATGACCTCACACCCCCCGCGCACATCGCGATGGGGCGCCTGCGCGCCGAAGGCATTCCCTGCGCGCTGATGGACGAGCATCTGGTGCAGACCGATTGGCT
>CAYUAZ010000107.1:0-7386 GCA_964442865.1 uncultured Gammaproteobacteria bacterium | reverse complement strand
GCTTCCTCGCAGAATTTCGCCTTGCCTAAAGCCAAAATCCACTATTTTTAGAGGTACCCTTACTGGTGATTTACAAGGTCGGTCTTACCGGCGGCATCGGCAGCGGCAAATCCACCGTGGCAGGGCTGTTCGCCAGGCTCGGCGCGCCGGTGCTGGACGCCGATATCATCGCGCGTGAACTGGTGGTCCCCGGCGCACCCGCGCTGGCCCGTATCGTCGAGGCCTTTGGCGCGGATATCCTCACCGCTCAAGGCGTCCTGGATAGACCGCGCCTGCGGCGTATCATCTTCAGCGATCCCGCACGCCGCAAGGCCTTAGAGGCCATTTTGCATCCGTCCATCCGCGCGCTGATGCGTGAACGTGTCACCAAATTTGCAGGCCCTTATTGTGTGCTGTGCATTCCGCTGTTGCTGGAGACGGGGCAGGAGGGCGAGGTAGACCGTATTCTGGTGGTGGATACGCCTCACAGCCTGCAATACCGGCGCGTCATGGCGCGTGACGGACTCAGCGCTGGCGAGGCCGCCGCCATGCTGCGGGTTCAGATCGGCTGGCGTGAGCGGCTGGCGCACGCCGATGACGTGATCGTCAATGATAAAGATCTCGCCGACCTGGAGCGGCGGGTGAGCGAGTTAGACAGGGTCTATAAGGAGCTTGCGGTGACGGGTTTGCCAGCGCGCGCCAAGTAATGGACAATAGTTCGTTTATGGCGGGTGTTTGTCCCGCCCCCCTCGCCGGTAACGCTAGTGGCAGAAACGATTACATACGAACAACCGCTTAATGAAAGGGTGCGCACCTTTCTGAGGCTGGAGTTTCTGTTTCACCAGATCCAGCACACGCTGCAGGGCGACACGGAATGGGACAGCCGGGCGACTATGGAAACCCTGCTCGACATCCTCAATGTGTGCGGGCGCAGCGATCTGCGCACCGAGCTTCTAAAGGAGCTGGAACGCCACGCCGCCACTCTCACGCGGCTGGAGCGCGCGCCCGGCGTGGATCAGCAGCGTCTCACCCAGATCTTGGATGAGATTGATGTGCTGGTTGACCGGCTGCACGCCCTCAGCGGTCAACCCGGCCAACTGTTGCGCCAGAACGAATTCATCAACAGCATCAAACAGCGCAGCGCCACCCCGGGCGGCACCTGCGACTTCGATCTTCCCGCCTACCACTACTGGCTCCAGCGCCCCGCCTACGAACGCATCGGCGATCTGGAGCGCTGGCTCACTTCTTTAGACAGCGTGCGGTATGCGGTGGGGCTGATCCTGCGCCTGATACGCGAATGTGCAATGCCTACCCGCGAACTCGCCATCGGCGGGTTTTATCAAAAGTCGCTCGATCCGGAAACACCCTGCCAGTTGGTACGCATCCAGATCCCTCTGGACTCGCCCTATTACGCCGAGGTCAGCGGCGGCAAACACCGCTTCACGGTGCGCTTTATGGAGCCGGTGGCCAACGGCCGCGCCTTGCAAACCGCCGAGGATGTAGAGTTTGAGATGACCTGTTGCGTGATATGAGCGTGAGCGTCGTCAAATGTCCCACTTGTGGCAAAACAGTCGAGTGGGTCAAGGAGCACCGCTGGAAACCTTTCTGCAGCGAGCGTTGCAAACAGATAGATCTCGGCACGTGGGCCGGGGAAGGCTACCGGATTTCCGAGCGGGCCGGCAAAGGAACAGCGGGCGAACAAGACAGCGACGATCTGCGTTAACGACCCTGGTCGCTCCCGGCGTCCCCGGATCGAGTCCGGGGCAGGCTCTGCCTCCCGCGACATTAGTACTTCCGTGTACGTCAAAAATGAGTCATGAATTCGGCCGGTTTGACGCTCGACCAGACGCCGCGCACCGCAATCCCCTGCGCTCCATGTTGATAAACCGGATCGAGGTGTTCCGGCCGCATTCCCCCCAAGGCATACACCGGCACGGTGGCTTGCCCGGTCAACGCCCGCAGGCCCGTCCAGCCCAGGGTCGCGGCGCCAGGGTGACTTTTGGTGGGCAGCACCGGAGAAACCACTACAAAGTCCACGCCTATGGCGAGCGCGTGGGCTAATTCCGCCGCGCTGTGGCAGGAGGCGGCCACCCGCTTTTCTTTCCCTAGCGGCCGGGTTTCAAAACCCAGCAGTTGTGCACTGCTCAAATGGATACCGGGGGCGTCCAGTTCCGTGACGATCTGCACCGGGGCATTCAAAAGCAGTTCTGCGTGATAGTTCCTGCACAAGGCCAGCGCGTTAACGGCCAGTGCGGCGTAAGCGTCTTCGTCCAGAGTCTTGGCGCGCAACTGAATCAGTCGCGCGCCGCTTTTTAGCCACGCATCGAGGGTGGCGAGAAAGGCGGCCGGGTCCGAGGGTTCTTCGCTGATGAGGTAGAGCGAGGGCAACCCCAGCGCCGTGATGACGGGAAGATTGGCGGCGGGATAAGTCTTGTCACGCAGCCGGTTCACCGCCACCCATTCCAGGCGTTGATCCTCCCGGCCGTGTGCTTCGCCCGCAAAATCATCCACCCGCCACACGTCCAACAGCACGGCCTTATCAGGATAACGATGCGGAATGCGGATCAGCGGCCGGGCGCGAGTGACCGTGATCCCCAGTTCCTCGTGCAGCTCGCGGGCAAGCCCCGTGCGCACGTCTTCACCCGCCTCGATCTTCCCGCCCGGAAATTCCCACAAACCGCCTTGATGCCGATGCGCACCGCGCAAGGCCAGCAACACCTCGCCCTGCTTGTTAAAAATCGCCGCTGCTACGACGTGTTGGTAATTTTGTTCATTCATTCTAAAAAATCTTTTGGACCGCTGAGGACGCAGAGAATACGGAGGAAAAAAAAGTCCTTAGCTCGTTGGGCCGCGTCACCCACTGGGTGAGTGGGCTTGTGAAGCTGACCGCTTGCATCTCTTTGTGTTCTCCGCGACCTCTGCGGTGAAATGCCGTTTTTAGATTCATGCGGATATTCAGCTGCGGTACTCGGCGTTGATGCGCACATAGTCATAGGAGAAATCGCAGGTCCAAACGGTGGTGTTGTGTAGCCCCCGGCCGAGATCTACCTTTACGGTAATGTCTTCGCGGCGCATGACCTGCTGGCCTTGCTGCTCGGTGTAGTCCGGCGCGCGCGCACCATTGCGCACGATGCACACGTCATCAAGGTAAACAGTGACGCCTTCGATGTCGAGCCCGGCGATACCCGAACGGCCGATGGCGGCGAGGATGCGGCCCCAGTTGGGGTCGCTGGCGAAAAACGCGGTCTTGACCAGCGGCGAGTGGGCGATGCTGTAAGCGACGGCGTCGCATTCCGCCGCGCTCGCGCCGCCGCTGATCTCAAGGGTAATAAATTTTGTCGCGCCTTCACCGTCGCGCACGATGGCCTGGGCGAGTTCCACACACACCTCGGTAATCACTCGCAGCATGTCGCTGTAGGCGGGATGGGCAGTGCTGGCTATGAGGGAGAGCGCACTCTGGCCGGTGGCGATCAACACACAGGCGTCATTGGTGGAGGTGTCGCCATCCACGCTGATGCGGTTAAACGAGGTTTTAACGGCCTCGTTCAGGCACTGTTGCAAGACGTCACGGGACATCGCCGCATCGGTGGCGATGTAGGCCAGCAGGGTCGCCATATCCGGCCGGATCATGCCGGAACCTTTGGCGATGCCGGTGACAGTAACAAGCGTCCCCATCATCTCAATCTGGCGCGACGCCCCTTTGGCAATGGTGTCGGTGGTCATGATGCCGTGCGCGGCGTCGTGCCAGCCGGTGACGCTCAGGTTTGCATAGGCTGCGGGTAGACCTTCCACTATCTTGGCGACCGGCAAGGGTTCGCCAATCACGCCGGTGGAGAAAGGCAGCACCTCTTGCTCGGTGTGGCCCGCCAGCCGCGCCAGCGCCTCACAGCAGCGATGCGCATCGCCGAGTCCCTGCGTGCCGGTGCCCGCGTTGGCATTGCCCGTGCTGACGAGCAGCAGGCGCGGCGGCGCCGAAGCGAGGTGCGCGCGCGCGACAGTAACGGGCGCCGCGCAAAAGGCATTTTGCGTGAACACCGCCGCGACGCTGGCGCCTTCACCAATCTCAATAATAACCAGATCGCGCCGGCCGGTCTTTTTGATACCCGCCGCAGTGGTACCCAGCCGGATACCGGCGACGGGGTGGAGAGGAGGTAATGTTTTAAGGCCGACGGGCATTGTCATCCTTTAGTCGTCAAATGTTGCAGTCCCAGGTTGGCCTGCTGTGCAAACATCTTGAAGCTCTCGTAGCTGTCTTCATCGAGCAGGCGGCCGCTGGGTACGCGGTCGGCGTAAAACAGCCCGATGGCCTGCCGGTTGACGATGATGGGGGAGAGAAAAAAGGCAGTGGCCTTGACGGTCTCGGTGAATCCGGGCGGGAGCTGATTGAGATACTGAGGGGCGCGGCTGTCCTCCACCCAGACACTGTCCTTGCGCTCCAGGGTTTTGGTGAGCAGGTTGTAGTTTTGCCGGTCTATCTCAAGATGAAATTGGCTGAGCCACTGATCCTGGTCGGCGCCCAGCGCGAGGCGCGGCCGCAGCGAGCGGTGGTCGGGCGCGAGCAGGGCGAATAAGGTGCGGTCCAAGCCGACGCCGCGGTAAATTCCCTCCAGCACCATCTCCAGAAGCGTGTTGATGTTGGGGCGGGTGTTTAGTAGTGATGACAGCTCGCGCAGGATCTTGAGTTGCAGCATGGGGTCGGGGTGAATAAAGGCGGCCGGGGGGGCGGCGTGTTCATCTTTGCTATCGGTGTCTTGCAAGGTCTCGGCGTGAGATCCGGCCAACGGTATCTTGCGGGCCGCTGTCTTCATCCCATAACCGGAGACCATCTGCGCGGCCTCGCCCGCGTTCTTGTGAAGAAACGGTTTGACCTGTTCGACCGGCCGTTGCAGTTGCTGCGCTACGTGCATGAAGAGGGTCTGGGCATCTTCGCTATCCCAGCCCTGCCCGGCCTGTGCGGCAAGCTGATGGCCGAGCGTGATCCACTCCATGCGTTGCTTGGCTTTGGCGCCTTCATTGTTGGCGTACAGCACCTCGTCAAAGCCCCAGGTCTTGGCCAGCCCCTGGTTCAGATCTTTCAGGTTAAACCCCAGCACCTCGAATTCCGCCTGCGTGCGGGTCATGCCGGGCCGACGCAACACCTGATCCAGCCGTTCGCCGGTTTCTCCCGCCACACACCAGAATACCATTTCGCCGACATTTTGCAGCAAGGCGGCGATGAATACCATCTCCGGCAAGCTGTCGTGGCGTTCGATGGCCAGGGCGCGCGCTTGCACTGCGGCGTGGAAGGAGAGCGCGATCTCCCCGGCGACGCGGTCGCGCACCCCGCCCTTGATGAGGGTATCCACAATCACCGCCGACAGGCACATGCTGCGCACTACGTTAATCCCCATCAGCACCACGGCGCGGCTAATGGTGCTGATGCTGTGGTGCAAGGGGTTGTAATAAGGACTGTTGGCCATGCGCAGTACGCGCGCCGTCATGCCGACGTCTTGCAGGACCAGCTTGGCGAGCGCCGCGAGCGAACCCTCGGCATCGTCGGTGAGCTGCACCATCTTCTGGATGGTCTGGCCGAACACCGGCATGTCCTGCTGGCTGATGCGCTCAACCCAGTTGGCGAGGCCGGTCGCAGCGGGATTAGGTGTGGCGCTCACGCAGCGGTTTTTTGAAACAGCATTTGTCCGTCGCGCGCGTCCACCCGTATGGTGTCGCCGGGTGCAAAATGGCCGGACAGAATCTGTTGCGCGAGCGGATTCTCGATGGTTTGCTGAATGGCGCGCTTCAAAGGACGCGCGCCGTACACCGGATCGAAGCCCGCCGCGCCCAGTTGATCGAAGGCCGCCTCGCTGAGCTGCAAACCCATGTCGCGCTCGCGCAGGCGCTTGCGCAGGGTGTCAATTTGGATGTTGGCGATGGCGTGGATCTGCTCGCGGGCGAGCGGGTGAAACACCACCACCTCGTCTATGCGGTTGATGAACTCCGGGCGGAAGTGCTGGCTGACAATGTCCATCACGCCGCGCTTCATGGCCTCGTAATTATCCTCGCCCGCCGTTTCCTGGATGAGCTGCGAGCCGAGATTGGAGGTCATCACAATCACCGTGTTGCGAAAATCCACGGTGCGCCCTTGCCCGTCGGTCAGACGCCCATCGTCCAGCACTTGCAGCAGCACGTTGAACACGTCGGGATGCGCCTTCTCGATCTCGTCGAGCAGAATCACGGAGTAGGGCTTGCGCCGCACCGCCTCGGTGAGGTAGCCGCCTTCCTCGTAGCCGACATAGCCGGGCGGGGCGCCGATCATGCGTGCCACCGAGTGCTTCTCCATGAACTCGGACATGTCTATACGTATCATGGCCTCGTCGGTGTCGAACAGGAACGCGGCCAGCGCCTTGCACAGTTCGGTCTTGCCGACGCCGGTGGGGCCGAGGAATAGAAACGAACCGTTGGGACGGCCGGGGTCGGACAGCCCGGCACGCGAACGACGGATGGCGTCCGACACCGCCTTGACTGCCTCGTCTTGCCCGATGACGCGCGTGTGCAAGGCGTCCTCCATGCGTAGCAGTTTCTCGCGCTCGCCTTCCAGCATCTTGGACACAGGAATACCGGTCCACTTGGACACCACCTCGGCGATCTCTTCGGCGGTCACGCTGTTGCGCAGTAGTTTCGTCTCCTGCATCTCGGCCTGGGCCGCCATATCCAATTGCTTTTGCAGTTCCGGTACGCGCCCATATTGCAACTCCGACATGCGCGCGAGGTCACCGGCGCGGCGCGCGGTCTCCATCTCGATGCGCGCGCGATCCAGCGCCTCCTTGATATGCTGGGTGCCGGCCAGCGCGGCCTTTTCCGATTTCCAGATTTCCTCTAGCTCGGAATAGTCGCGCTCCAGCTTGGTGATTTCGCTCTGCAAGATATCGAGGCGCTTTTTGGAGGCCTCATCGGTCTCTTTTTTCAGCGCCTCGCGTTCGATCTTGAGCTGGATCAGACGCCGCTCCAGTTTATCCATCTCCTCCGGCTTGGAGTCTATCTCCATGCGGATGCGCGAGGCGGCCTCGTCCACCAGGTCTATCGCCTTGTCCGGCAACTGGCGATCCGAGATGTAGCGGTGCGACAGGGTCGCCGCGGCGACGATGGCCGGGTCGGTGATGTCTACGCCGTGATGCACTTCGTATTTCTCTTTCAGGCCGCGCAGAATGGCGATGGTGTCCTCCACGCTCGGCTCGTCCACCAGCACCTTTTGAAAACGCCGCTCCAGGGCGGCGTCTTTTTCGATGTACTTGCGATATTCATCCAGCGTGGTCGCGCCGACGCAGTGCAGCTCGCCGCGCGCGAGCGCGGGCTTCAGCATGTTGCCGGCGTCGATCGCGCCTTCCGCCTTGCCGGCGCCGACCATGGTGTGGAGCTCGTCGATGAACA
>CAYUAZ010000106.1:0-7427 GCA_964442865.1 uncultured Gammaproteobacteria bacterium | reverse complement strand
CCGATGGTGCCGACGTTTAAATGCGGCTTGGTGCGCTCGAATTTTGCCTTGGACACGGTTCTCTCCTCTTAGGATGCTTTTTTGATGACGGCTTCTGCAATACTGTTGGGTGCTTCAGCGTATTTCAGGAATTCCATCGAATAGGTGGCGCGGCCCTGCGTCGCGGAACGGAGATCGGTGGAATAGCCGAACATCTCCTTGAGCGGCACCTCGGCGGTGACGACCTTGCCGGAAGGCGAATCGTCGGTGCCTTGCACCAGTCCGCGCCTGCGGTTCAAATCGCCCATCACCACGCCGAGATAATCCTCGGGGGCCACGACCTCGACCTTCATGATCGGCTCCAGCAGCACCGGGCTGGCCTTCTTCACGCCTTCCTTGAGACCCATGGAGCCCGCGATCTTGAACGCCATTTCGTTCGAGTCTACGTCGTGATAGGAACCGTCGAAGATCGTGACGCGGATGTCCACCAGCGGGAACCCGGCGATAACGCCGTTCTTCATCTGTTCCTGCACGCCCTTGTCCACGGCCGGGATATACTCCCTGGGCACCACACCGCCGACGACGCCGTTGACGAATTCGTAACCCGTGCCGGCCGGCAGCGGCTCGATCTTGAGCCAGACATGGCCATACTGACCGCGCCCGCCGGACTGACGCACAAACTTGCCTTCCTGTTCGACGCCCTTGCGGATGGTCTCGCGGTAGGCGACCTGCGGCGCGCCGACATTGGCCTCGACGCTGAATTCGCGCTTCATGCGGTCCACGATGATTTCCAGATGCAGCTCGCCCATGCCGGAGATGATGGTCTGACCGGACTCTTCGTCGGTGTGTACCCGGAACGAGGGATCTTCGGCGGCGAGCTTGCTGAGCGCAACGCCCATCTTCTCCTGGTCGGCCTTGGTCTTGGGCTCGACGGCGACGGAGATCACCGGCTCCGGAAACTCCATGCGCTCCAGGGTAATAATCTGCTTGAGGTCACACAGGGTATCGCCGGTGCTGACGTTCTTGAGGCCGATCGCCGCAGCGATATCGCCGGCGCGCACCTCTTTGATCTCTTCGCGGTTGTTGGCGTGCATCTGCACGATACGGCCGATGCGCTCCTTGCTGTCCTTCACCGGGTTGTACAAGGCGTCGCCGGAGTTCAGCACGCCCGAATAGACCCTGAAAAAGGTCAACGTACCGACAAACGGGTCGGTGGCAATCTTGAAGGCCAGCGCCGCGAACGGTTCTTCGTCGGAGGCATGACGCTCGGCGAGGGTTTCAGCGGCGTCGTCCAGATGACCTTTAATCGGGGGTTTATCTATGGGGGAAGGCAGGTATTCGATGACGGCGTCCAGCATGGCCTGTACGCCTTTGTTCTTGAACGCGGAGCCGCACAGTACCGGTACGATTTCCGATTTCAGGGTGCGTGCGCGCAGACCCATTTTGATTTCTTCAATCGTCAACTCTATACCGTGGAGATACTTGTCCATCGTCTCCTCGGAACCTTCTGCAGCGGCCTCGACCAATTTTTCACGCCATTCTTTGCAGGCGGCCAGCATATGGGCCGGGATCTCGCGCTCTTCGAACTTCATGCCCTGGCTGGCGTCGTCCCAATAAATGGCCCGCATCTTGACCAGGTCCACCACGCCCTCGTACTTCTCTTCCGCGCCGATGGGCAACTGCAGGGCCACCGCATTGGCGCCGAGGCGCTTTTTGATCTGCTCGACGACGCGCAGAAAATCGGCGCCGGCGCGGTCCATTTTATTGACGAAGGCCAGCCGCGGTACGCCGTATTTATTGGCCTGCCGCCAGACGGTTTCGGATTGCGGCTCTACGCCGCCGACCGCACAGAACAGCATGCAGGCGCCGTCCAGCACACGCAGGGAACGCTCGACTTCAATGGTGAAGTCCACGTGGCCCGGGGTGTCAATGATGTTGACGCGGTGCTCGGGAAAGTTCTTGCCCATGCCGCTCCAGAAACAGGTGGTCGCGGCGGAGGTGATGGTAATCCCACGCTCCTGCTCCTGCGCCATCCAGTCCATGGTGGCCGCACCGTCATGCACCTCACCTATTTTGTGCGAGACGCCGGTGTAAAACAGCACGCGCTCGGTGGTCGTGGTCTTGCCGGCGTCAATGTGGGCGCTGATGCCGATGTTCCGATAGCGTTCGATAGGGGTTTTACGTGCCACGACTGTACTCTCTATATATAAATCTAAATAAAATACTTAACTGCTGTGTTACCAGCGGTAATGGGCAAAGGCCTTGTTGGCCTCGGCCATACGATGCGTTTCCTCACGCTTTTTCACGGCTGCGCCCTTGCTCTCATAGGCGTCCAGAATCTCGCCCGCCAGGCGCATGCTCATGGATTTCTCGCCGCGCTTGCGGGCCGCCTCGACCAGCCAGCGCATCGCCAGCGCAGTGCGGCGCGCGGCGCGCACTTCGACCGGCACCTGATAGGTGGCTCCACCGACGCGGCGTGACTTGACCTCCACCATCGGGCGGACGTTTTCGAGCGCCTTGCCGAGCACTTCCATAGATTCGCCCTTGCTCTTGGTTTCCACCTGGCCGAGCGCCCCGTAAATAATCTTTTCCGCCACGGACTTTTTGCCGCTGTCCATGACGACGTTAATAAACTTGGCCAGCATCTCGCTTCCGAACTTGGGGTCGGGAATGATGATGCGTTTTGCGGCGACTCGTCTTCTGGGCATTGCTTACACCTGTTACCTTAAAACTGTGAGGGGTGAGGGGTGAGGGGTGAGGTGTAACCCCTCACCCCTCACCCCTCATGTTTTTTTACGACTTGGGTCTCTTTGCGCCGTACTTGGAGCGACCCTGACGCCGGGCGGTAACGCCCGAGGTGTCCAGGCTGCCGCGCACGGTGTGGTAACGCACGCCTGGCAAATCCTTGACGCGCCCACCGCGGATCAATACCACGGAGTGCTCCTGAAGATTGTGCCCCTCACCGCCGATGTAGCTGCTCACTTCCATACCGTTGGTGAGGCGCACGCGCGCCACCTTACGCAAGGCCGAGTTGGGCTTTTTAGGCGTCGTGGTATAAACGCGCGTGCATACGCCACGCTTTTGGGGGCACTGCGCCAACGCGGGGACAGTGCTCTTGGCCTGCTGCCGCAAGCGCGGCTTGCGTACCAATTGATTAGTGGTTGACATAATGCTCCGGCTCGGTAACGCTGGGTAAACGCGCTTCCCTGTAATTAAAGCGTCTTTACGCTATAAAAAAAGCAAAAAAGACACACAACGCCCGCATCGCGGACGGGGGGTGCCAAACTCGCCCGTCAAAGAAGCGAGATTGTAGTTTTATAAGGGGTGTTCTGTCAAGCAGATACACCCCGATTTAGGCCAACGTCGGCGTAATCAGGCCTGTGAGGCCTGTATACCCTGGTCCAGGGTCTCCACGCTGTCGCCGCTGATCTCTGCGGTCACTATGTCCGTAGGCGCCTGCTCACGCGGCACGCCATGGCGTCTACGGTGACGCTCCGCATGATAGGCCAGACCTGTCCCAGCCGGAATGAGACGTCCGACGATGACATTTTCCTTGAGCCCGCGCAGTTCATCCCATTTACCGCTCACCGAGGCCTCGGTCAACACGCGGGTGGTCTCCTGGAACGAGGCCGCAGAGATGAAGGACTGGGTCGCCAGCGAGGCCTTGGTGATACCGAGCAGGATAGGTTCGTAGAGGGCCGCTTGCTTGCCTTCCGCAGTAACCCGCCGATTCTCTTCCAGGATGCGCGGACGATCCACCTGCTCGCCCCTGAGGAACTTGGTATCGCCGGACGCCGTCACTTCTACCTTGCGCAGCATCTGGCGTACGATCACCTCGATGTGCTTGTCGTTGATCTTCACGCCCTGCAAGCGGTAAACGTCCTGCACCTCGTTGACGATGTAATTGGCCAGCGCCGGCACGCCCAGCAAACGCAGGATGTCGTGCGGTGCGGGCGAACCGTCTGCGATCACTTCGCCGCGATCTACGTGCTCACCCTCAAACACCGTGACGTGCCGCCACTTCGGAATCAGCTCTTCATGAGTTTCACTGTCCGCGCCGGTGATAATCAACCGCTGCTTACCCTTGGTGTCCTTGCCGAAGCTGATGGTGCCGGAGATCTCGGCGAGGATCGCCGGTTCCTTGGGCTTGCGCGCCTCGAACAGATCCGCCACCCGCGGCAGACCGCCGGTGATGTCGCGGGTCTTGGAGGATTCCTGCGGGATACGTGCGATGACGTCGCCTACACCCATGCGCGAGCCGTCTTCCACGCTCACGATGGCCCCGGCGGGCAGATAGTAATGCGCCGGGATGTCGGTGCCGGCGATGGACAGGTCCTTCCCCTTTTCATCCACCAGCTTGACCATCGGGCGCAGATCTTTGGCGCTCGCGGGACGCTGCTTGGGATCGGTGACCACCATGCTGGTAAGGCCGGTGACCTCGTCGGCCTGCCGGTGCACGGTGACGCCCTCGACAAAGTCGCTGAAGCGGATGCGGCCTGCCACCTCGGTAATCACGGGGTGGGTGTGGGGGTCCCAGTGCGCCACGATCTGTCCGGGCACTACCTCGTTGCTTTCGCTGACCGTCAACACCGCGCCGTAAGGCACGCGGTAACGCTCGCGCTCGCGGCCGAATTCGTCCACTAGGGTCAGCTCTCCGGAACGCGACACCGCGACGTAATTGCCGCTCTGGTGCTGTACCAGCTTGATGTTGTGCAGCTTGACCTTGCCCTTGGACTTGATCTCCACGCTGCTGACCGCGGCCGCACGTGACGCCGCGCCGCCGATGTGGAAGGTACGCATGGTGAGCTGGGTGCCCGGTTCGCCGATGGATTGCGCCGCGATGACGCCGACCGCTTCGCCGATATTGATCGGGTGGCCGCGACCCAGATCGCGCCCGTAACAGGCGCGGCAGATGCCGTGTTGCGTCTCGCAGGTGATCGGCGAGCGCACCTTGATCTGATCTATGCTGAGTTCTTCGAGCTTGTCCACCCAGCGCTCGTCCAGCAGCGTCCCGGCGGGGACGGCGATCTTCTTGGAGCCCGGCACCGGCACATCGTCGGCCGTGACGCGGCCCAGCACGCGCTCGCGCAAGGGCTCGACCACGTCGCCGCCCTCGATGAGCGGGCTCATGGTGAGACCCTGGCGGGTGCCGCAATCATCGCCCGTCACGACCAGATCCTGCGCCACGTCCACCAGTCGCCGAGTGAGATAACCGGAGTTGGCGGTCTTGAGCGCGGTATCGGCGAGACCCTTGCGCGCACCGTGGGTGGAGATGAAGTATTGCAATACGTCCAGGCCCTCACGGAAATTGGCGGTGATCGGCGTCTCGATGATGGAGCCGTCCGGCTTGGCCATCAGGCCGCGCATACCGGCCAACTGACGGATCTGGGCGGCGCTGCCGCGCGCGCCGGAGTCGGCCATCATGTAAATGGAGTTGAACGAGGCCTGCCTGACGGACTTGCCGGCCTTGTCCTTGACCATCTCCGTGCCCAGCTTGTCCATCATGGCCTTGGCGACCTGGTCATTGGTATGAGACCAGATATCCACCACCTTGTTATAGCGTTCGCCGTTGGTGACCAGACCGGAGGCGTATTGGTTTTCGATTTCTTTTACTTCTTTCTCGGCGGCGCCGATGATCTTGCCCTTCTCATCCGGCACGACCATGTCGTCCACCCCGATGGAAACGCCGGAACGGGTGGCCTGGGCGAAACCGGTGTACATGAGCTGGTCGGCCAGCACCACGGTCTCCTTCAGGCCGACCGTGCGATAACAGGCGTTAATCAGCCGCGAGATGGCCTTCTTGGTCATGTTCTGATTGACGGCGTCGAACGGCATGCCTTCGGGCAGCAGTTCGAACAGCAGGGCGCGACCCACGGTGGTGTCCGCCAGCCGGGTGCTGCGATGCTTTTCGCCCGCGTCATCAATCCGTACTTCGTTGATGCGCACCTTGACCTTGGCTTGCAGTTCGACGCTGCGGGTCTCGTAGGCGCGGTGCACCTCGGCGAGGTCCGCAAACACCATCCCCTCGCCCCTGGCATTCACCCGCTCGCGGGTCATGGAGTACAGACCCAGCACCACGTCCTGCGAGGGCACGATGATGGGTTCGCCGTTGGCGGGCGAAAGAATATTGTTGGTGGACATCATCAGCGTGCGCGCTTCAAGCTGGGCCTCCAGAGACAGCGGCACGTGTACTGCCATCTGGTCGCCGTCAAAGTCGGCGTTGAAGGCGGTACACACCAGCGGGTGCAACTGGATCGCCTTACCCTCGATCAGCACCGGCTCAAAGGCCTGGATACCCAAACGGTGCAGGGTCGGCGCGCGGTTCATCATCACCGGATGTTCGCGGATGACCTCTTCGAGAATATCCCACACCTCCGGCCCTTCACGCTCGACGATTTTTTTGGCCGCCTTGATGTTGGTGGCGAGCCCACGCCGCTCGAGCTTGCTGAAGATGAAAGGCTTGAACAATTCGAGCGCCATCTTCTTGGGTAGCCCGCATTGATGCAGGCGCAGCGTCGGGCCCACCACGATCACGGAACGACCGGAGTAGTCCACGCGCTTGCCGAGCAGGTTCTGGCGGAAGCGGCCCTGCTTGCCCTTGATCATGTCGGCGAGCGATTTGAGGGCGCGCTTGTTGGAACCGGTGATCGCCTTGCCGCGCCGGCCGTTATCCAGCAACGCGTCCACGGCTTCCTGCAGCATGCGCTTTTCGTTGCGCACGATGATGTCGGGCGCATTCAAATCGAGCAGGCGCTTCAGACGGTTATTACGGTTGATGACGCGCCGGTAGAGATCATTGAGGTCGGAGGTCGCAAAGCGGCCGCCGTCGAGCGGCACCAACGGACGCAGCTCAGGCGGCAGCACCGGCAGCACCCGCAGCACGATCCACTCGGGCTTGTTGCCGGAGCCGATGAAGGCCTCCAGCAGCTTCAGGCGCTTGGAGAGTTTTTTGATCTTGGTCTCGGAACCGGAACTGCCCAGATCTTCACGTATCTTGACGACCTCGGCCTTGAGATCCATGCTTTTCAGCAGTTCGTAGACCGCCTCGGCGCCCATGCGCGCATCGAACTCGTCGCCGTTTTCCTCGATGGCCTCGAGATAGGCCTCGTCGGAGAGCAACTGGCCGCGCTCCAGCGTGGTCATGCCGGGGTCCACCACCACAAAGCTTTCGAAGTACAACACGCGCTCGATGTCGCGCAGCGTCATGTCGAGCAGCAGGCCGATGCGCGAGGGCAGCGACTTCAAAAACCAGATGTGCGCGACCGGGCTGGCGAGCTCGATATGGCCCATGCGCTCGCGGCGCACCTTGGCGAGCGTCACTTCGACGCCGCACTTTTCGCAGATCACGCCGCGATGCTTGAGGCGCTTGTATTTACCGCACAGGCACTCGTAGTCCTTGACCGGCCCGAAGATCTTGGCGCAGAACAGACCGTCGCGCTCCGGCTTGA
>CAYUAZ010000105.1:0-7562 GCA_964442865.1 uncultured Gammaproteobacteria bacterium | reverse complement strand
TTATCGGCACTTTGTTCGGGGACTTTCTTTCCGACGGGGCCCCCATGCTCACCGGCTCCATCGGCATGCTGCCGTCGGCCTCGGTCGATGCCACCGGCAAGGGGCTCTACGAGCCGATCCACGGTTCGGCGCCGGACATCGCGGGCAAAAATGTCGCTAATCCATTGGCCACGCTGCTGTCGGTGGCGATGATGTTGCGCTACACTTTGCACGAGGCCGAATTGGCCGCGCGCGTCGAGCAGGCGGTCAGCCGCGTGCTGGATGAGGGCTATCGCACCGCCGATATTTACACCGATGGCATGCGTAAGCTGGGCACGAAAGAAATGGGTGATGCGGTAATACAAGCGTTAAACCAGTAGCAAGTTACAAATAGCAAATGTCAAGGAGATAGCGTTATGAAACTGAAGGTTATAGTGCATGAGGCGGAAGAAGGCGGCTACTGGGCGGAAGTGCCTGCCGTACCCGGCTGCGCGACACAAGGTGAAACATTGGAAGATCTATTGACTAATGTACAGGAGGCCGTAGCAGCCTGTTTGGCCGTGGATATCAAGGACGTGGCGCTTTCCAATAGCGATAAAGTGCTTGAAATCGCGGTTTGAAATCTATCTCCGGTAAACGGTTTTCCAAAGTGCTGGAACAGCATGGCTGGCAACTGAGGAGAACTCAAGGGAGCCACCATGTTTATACTAAAAGCGGCAACCCAGCGCGCATTTCAGTCCCCATTCACGGGAATGATGATTTAAAAATAGGTTTATTGAAACACCTAATGAAACTTGCCGGCCTCGGCGAGGCCGATTTGTGATGAACTTTGGATAAGATATGACTAAATTATTTGATGTCGCCATCGTCGGCGCTACCGGCGCGGTGGGCGAGACCATGATTGAGATACTGGAAGAACGCAACTTTCCGGTGCGTAATCTTTATCTGCTCGCGAGCAGCCGTTCGGCGGGGAGCAACGTGCAGTTCAAAGGGAAGAATCTAAAGGTGCAGGACCTGGCCACCTTCGATTTTTCCAAGGTGCAGATCGGGCTGTTTTCGGCGGGCGCCGAGGTGTCGGCCATTTATGCGCCCAAGGCCGCAGCGGCGGGTTGCATCGTGATTGATAACACCTCGCAGTTCCGTTACGACGATGACATTCCGCTGGTGGTGCCGGAGGTGAACCCGCACGCCATCGCCCGGTACAAAACGCGCGGCATCATCGCCAACCCGAACTGTTCGACCATTCAAATGCTGGTGGCGCTGAAACCCATCCACGACGAGGTCGGCATCGAGCGTATCAACGTGTGTACTTATCAATCGGTCTCCGGCACTGGCAAGGAGGCGATCGAGGAGCTGGCCGTGCAGAGCGCAGCGTTGTTGGGGGGCAAAGAGTCGGTGCCGCAGGTCTATCCCAAGCAGATCGCCTTCAACGTGCTGCCGCAGATTGATGTATTCCAGGACAATGGCTACACCAAGGAAGAGATGAAAATGGTGTGGGAGACCCACAAGATCATGGAGGACGACAGCATCCAGGTGAACCCCACCGCGGTGCGCGTGCCGGTGTTTTATAGCCACTCCGAGGCGCTGCACATCGAGACTAAAAAGAAGATCAGCGCCAAACAGGCGCGCGATCTGTTGGAGCACGCCCCCGGCGTGGTGGTTTATGACGAACACAAACCGGGCGGCTACCCCACCGCGGTGACCGAGTCGGCAGGGCACGACCCGGTGTTTGTCGGACGCATCCGCGAGGATATTTCGCATCCGCGCGGCCTGGACCTGTGGGTGGTGTCGGACAACGTGCGCAAGGGGGCGGCCTTGAACAGTATCCAAATCGCTGAAATTCTGGTAAAAGACTATTTATAGACTATATACTTAGCCGATATAAATAAAGGTGATTCGAGGTATTATTACCTATCCTATTGTCCCAGAAGCAGGATACCCAGCCACTGTGGCTGGCAAGGGGTGTACGCATGATCCGTAGAATGGTTGTGATGGTGCTACTGGCGATGCCCATGAGCGCTTTGGCCCTGGGGCTGGGGGACATCAATGTGCGCTCCGGGCTGAATCAGCCCTTAGAGGCCGAGATCCCTCTGCTGTCGGTGGCGAGCGACGAGATTGATACCCTGAATGTCGGGCTCGCTTCACCCGAGGCGTTTCAGCAGGCCGGAGTGGAGCGCCCCTTCCACCTCACGCAGTTGCGCTTTAAGATCGAGCAAAGGGGCGGGAAGCCTTTTATCCACGCCTACAGTCTGGAGCCCGTCAAGGAACCTTATCTACAGTATCTGCTCGAGGTCAATTGGCGGGGCGGACGCTTGATGAAAGAGTTCACCGTCCTGTTGGACCCTCCTACGCTGGCCGAGATTGCTCCACCTCCCATCCGGGCGCCCAAGGCGGCAGTGGCGCCGCCCGCGCCAGTCAAGCCGACTGAACCGGCGCCGAGCCCAGTGCAGGAAGCGCCCGCCGAGACAAGCCCCCCGGCTACGGTAGCTCCAGAATCAACTATCCCGCCTGTGAGCGCGTCACGGGCGAGTGAACCGCGCGAGGACTACACCGTCAAGCCGGGTGAAACCTTGTGGTCCATTGCACAAAAACTCAAACCGGATGATACGATCAGCGCCCAGCAGATCATGCTGGCCATCTTGAAGCAAAATCCCGACGCCTTTTTGAATAATAACATCAACACCCTTAAAGCCCACGCCGTACTGACTATCCCGGATTTCGACGCGATCATCGCTTTATCCAAGGACGAGGCGAAGGGTATCGTCAAGGGACATAACGCGGATTGGAGGGGAGCGAGTCAGAAGCCCGTCGTGGCTGAGGCTAAACCCGCTGCACCGCAGACTAACCCTGTCCCAGAGCCAGAAACGGGGGCAAAATTAAAGCTGGTTGCGCCGGCGGAGGAGGTAAAATCTGCCGCCCCGGCCGCAGTAGCGGGAGCACCTGTGACCGGTTCTTCCAGCCCTCCTGCCGCTACGACCGATACACCACCGCCTGCAACGCCGACCACGGTAAGCCCTGCTCCCTCCGCAGCCACGCCGGCTGCAACCTCTACGACCGACACCGCCGTGCAGGCCGCCGAGTTGGACAGGGCGCACAAAGAACTTACTCTGGCGAACGAGGCGGTGGAGGCCAGGCGCCAGGAGAATGATGAGCTGCGCTCACGGCTCGCGGCGCTGGAAGAGCAGTCCGCCTCTACCCAGCGGCTGATTAAACTCAAGGACGAGGAGCTGGCCTCCCTGCTGGCCAAGATGAAGGAGATCGAGCAGGGCCAGTCATCCTCGGCCACCATGGCCGCTGCGAATGCGGATTCGGGAGGGGTAAATACGGAATCCGCCGACCAGTCCAGCGCGGCAGCAATGTGGTCGGCGTTGATCGGTAATCCTCTGGGGCAAGGCATGGTGGCGGCAGTGGGCCTGTTGCTGGTGACCATGCTCTGGCTCATCAAGCGGCGTAACGAAGCGAGCGCCTTTGTGGCCGGGGAAAGCGTCGAGTCCGTGGCTCAGGCCTACACAGCCGCAGCGCCTGTCTTCGCGGCTACTGCACCCGCTCCGGAAGATACTGACCCTCTAGACGAGGCCGATACGTACATCCACCACCAGCGCTATGCCCAGGCGGAGGGCGTGCTGAAACAAGCCATCGCCGACGCTCCGGAGCGTCACGAACTCCGGCTCAAATTGCTGGAATTGTATTTCCACACTAAGGATATTGGGGCGTTCACCTCGCAGGCGCGAGAGCTGCACGACAGCTTACGCGGCCACGGTGGCCCCTTGTGGGACAAAGTCATGGTCATGGGTAAGGAGCTTGATCCCAACGAGCCCTTGTTCGGTGGACAGCCTCCGGTGGTCACCGGTCTGGCGGGTGCTACCGGGTTTGCCGCCAATGAAGCGCTGGAGATTCCGCCGTCGGCCCCTGGCGCCTTCCAGACCAGTCACGTCATCGAATTCGACCAGGCCTCCTCGGCTCCACCCGCGATGGAGCAGCCTGCCTCGACCGTTGCTCGGTTCGAGCCGGATGTTTTGGAGAGTTTCCCGGCGCCAACCGAAACCAGCCCACTCCGGCCCTTCGAGCCGCAAACCGACTCGGAGCAGAGCCCGGCATGGTCTTTCGATACCGCTCAGGACAAGGGCCGGGACTATCCGCTCGATCTCGATCTGGAGAAAGAGGCCGAGCGATTGGCCGATGCCGGGGCTGAGTCGGCCCCGCTTCCCGAGGCAGACAGGCCCGCTTACCTGGAGTCCGTTGAAACTGCGGCGGAGGACGAGGTGGCGACCAAGCTTGATCTCGCGCGTGCCTATATGGATATGGGCGATCCCGATGGCGCGCAAGGCATTCTGGATGAGGTCATGAACGAGGGTAGCGAGTCGCAACGTCGCGAGGCTGAGGAATTGCTCCGCAAGATTGGATAGCATCATCATGGACCTGCTAGCCGCACCTCATCCGTCGGCGCCGACCGCCGTCGGTGTGCTTCAAACAGCCTCTAACGCGCCGAGTCCATGACGGCGCAGATCATTTCTCTACCGCAGTGCGATCACCCGCCACTGCAATGGCCCTATCCCCCTGCGCTGGTTTTCGTGTTTTGCGCGGCGGGGTAGGGAGTTCTTCGTCCTCGATCCGCTATGCAGCAATGGCATGAATTCGTACTGGGCCGCGATGCGGGTCCGATAGAGATCAGCACCAGTGCAGACCAGCGCAACGCTGCACTGGCCTTAATCACCCAGAGTAAGCGTGCCCTGACTATCTACAGCCACGATCTTGATCACGCCGTGTATGACGACCCCGAGCTGGTTGAGGCGGTCCGGCAGTTGGCCATCCGCAGCCGCGTTTCAGACATCAAGATCCTGGTGCGGAATCCGCAGCGCATCGTGCAGCAAGGGCATCGTCTCGTCGAACTCAGCCGCCGCCTGGTCAGTTTCATCAAAATCCGTAAAGTGACCGAAGAGTACCAGCACCACAACGATACTTTTCTGATAGTGGATCAGTGTGGGCTAGTGCATAACAAGACCGGTGAGGGTTATCGCGCGACGGTGAATTTTAATGCACCGTCAGAGGCCGCCCTGCTGCTGCATTTTTTTAATGAGGTGTGGGAGCGCAGCGAGCCGGATCCGGAACTGCGCGCGCTGGGCGTTTGACTTAAGGGCAGCAGTAGCATTTATGAGAATCGCCCTCGGAGTAGAATACGACGGCACGCAGTTCTGTGGCTGGCAGGTGCAAGACGGTGTGCGCACTGTGCAGGCGTGTATAGAGCAGGCGCTGGCCAAGGTCGCCGATCATCCGGTGCGCGTGATCTGCGCGGGACGCACCGACACGGGCGTGCATGCGCTGGGACAAGCGATCCATTTTGACAGCGAGGCCATTCGCAGCGAACGCAGTTGGGTGTTCGGTGCGAATAGCCATCTCCCCAAGGATTGCAGCGTGAGCTGGGCGCGTGTAGTGAGCGATGATTTTCACGCGCGCTACGCGGCGGTTTCCCGCCACTACCGTTACGTGATTTTCAACCGCGTGGTGCGCTCCGGCGTCTTTGCAGATAGGGTGAGCTGGTGTTATCGCCCGCTCGACGAAGGTCGCATGAGCGAGGCCGCGCGCTATTTGATCGGCGAACACGATTTTTCCTCCTATCGCGCGGTGGCCTGTCAGGCGAAACAACCGGTGCGCACGGTTCACCGTCTGGATGTGGTGCGTCACGGGGAGAGGATCGTCATTGACATTGTCGCCAATGCCTTCCTGCATCACATGGTGCGCAACATCGCCGGTGTGCTGATGACCATAGGCAGCGGTGAGCGCGAACCGGTTTGGGCCCAACAGGTGCTGGAGGCGCGTGACCGCACGCTGGGCGGTGTCACCGCGCCGCCGCAGGGCTTGATCTTAATGAGCGTTGAATATCCTGAGACTTACGCCCTGCCCAAGCCCGCCGCAGAAGCGTTTTTTTGAGTTAGAATAAGCAACGAACGAGCATCATCCCTGCACACGGGGTGTTTTGCTTCCCTTTTCCCTTGTAACTTGTCACTTTTATCTGCCTTACTATGCGTACACGGGTTAAAATCTGTGGCATTACCCGCCCTGAAGATGCCATTGAAGCCGCCAGGCTAGGGGCCGATGCGGTTGGCTTGGTGTTTTATCCGGCCAGTCCGCGTGCGGTAACCGCGCAGCAGGCGCGCGCCATCGTCGAGAGGCTGCCGCCATTTATCACGGTGGTAGGGCTATTCGTGGACGCACAGCCTACGGAAATTGCCACAATCCTGGACGCCGTGCGTCTCGACACGCTGCAATTTCACGGCAATGAAAAGGCGGCCGAATGCGGTCGCTATGGCCGACCCTATATTAAGGCCCTGAGAATGCGGCCAGAAGTGGACGTAGCTGCGTGCGCACACGACCATCCCGGCAGTGCCGCGCTGTTATTGGATGCCCATGTCGAAGGGGTTCCAGGCGGTACGGGCCTGACATTCGACTGGTCGCAGGTCCCGGCTGGTTTGGATAAACCGCTGATACTGGCCGGCGGGCTCACCCCCGAAAATGTGGCGGATGCGATACGCAGGATATGGCCCTACGCCGTGGATGTGAGTGGCGGGGTGGAGTCTGCAAGGGGCATTAAGGATCATCGCAAGATGGCGAAATTTATCAACGAGGTCAACCATGTCAGCGTCTTCTAAATCCATGCAAAGCGCGCCGTTAGGATCGCTGCCCGACGCCAACGGCCACTTCGGCCCGTACGGCGGGCGCTTCGTGGCCGAGACGCTGATGCAGCCGCTGGAAGAGCTGCGCCTCGCCTATGAGCGTTATAAAAACGATCCCGAATTCATCGCCGAATTCGAGCATGACCTCAAGCACTATGTCGGCCGTCCCTCGCCGCTGTATTTCGCACAGCGCTGGAGCAAACAACTCGGCGGCGCGAAGATTTACCTCAAGCGCGAAGACTTGAATCACACCGGCGCGCACAAAATCAACAACACCATCGGCCAGGCGCTGCTCGCCAGGCGTATGGGCAAGACGCGCATCATCGCTGAGACCGGCGCCGGGCAGCACGGCGTGGCCAGCGCGACGGTGGCCGCGCGCATGGGTTTGGAGTGCGTGGTGTACATGGGCAGCGAGGACATCAAACGCCAGGCGCTCAACGTGTACCGTATGAAGCTGCTCGGCGCCAGGGTCGTCCCGGTCGAGTCGGGTTCTAAAACCCTGAAAGATGCGCTCAACGAGGCGATGCGCGACTGGGTGACCAACGTGGACAATACCTTTTACATCATCGGCACGGTGGCAGGACCCCATCCCTATCCCATGCTGGTGCGCGACTTCCAGTGCGTGATCGGCCGCGAGGCGCGCGCGCAGATCCTGGAACAGGAAGGCCGCCTGCCCGATGCGTTGGTCGCCTGCGTCGGCGGCGGCTCCAACGCCATCGGTCTGTTTCATCCATTTCTGGAAGATGTCAGTGTAAAACTATACGGCGTCGAGGCGGCGGGCGAGGGTCTCGAAACGGGTCATCACGCGGCCACCCTGTGCAAGGGCCGCCCCGGTGTACTGCACGGCAACCGCACTTATCTCATCGAAGACGACGACGGCCAGATCATCGAGACGCATTCGATTTCAGCCGG
>CAYUAZ010000104.1:0-7579 GCA_964442865.1 uncultured Gammaproteobacteria bacterium | reverse complement strand
TGCTACCGTTAGCTTAAGAAAGTGCGTCGGGCGGGCGTGTCATGGCTCGTAATTACGTAGCCCGGATTCGAGCTGCGCGCGCAGCGGGCCGTCGTTTAACCTCAAATCTTCTTCGACGAACTGGCGCAGACCGCCCTCGATCGGGGCCTAATTCTGCCTGGTGGGCGGAACGATGCGCGCCGTTTTAACCAGACCCGCCGCATCAAGTTCGTAGCGCTGCCAGAGGATGCCGCGCGGCGCCTCGGTGCAGGCCATGCCAATACCCGCGCGCGGCTCTATCTCGACATAGGCCTTTTCCGGCCGATGGTAGTTTTCAAGAATAGTCATCGCCTCCGTGAAGGCAAGATGCATCTCCAGCGCACGCGCCACGATGCTGTGATAAGGATTGCGGCTTGGCCAGGCGATGCCGGTCTGCTTCAAGAGATGGATGGTTTGCGCAGGCAGCCTGTCCATATTATTGTTGAGGCGCGCCAACGGTCCAACCCAATAAGGCCGGCCGTTAATGTGCGCGTGCAGCGCGGTGGAGTACGGCACTTGGTGTTCTTCGACATGCGCTTCAAAGTCATCGGCCGTGATAGTGAGGCCAGTGCTGGAAATGACACGGCCTTCGTTCATGGGATAATCATGCGCATGGCGTAACGAAACAAAAGGTGCGTTGCGGGTGATGGACGGCACTTTCAGCTCCGCCGTCCAGCGCACCAAATCGTCTACATCCTGCGCAGCCTCACGCAAACGGGCGAGTAACTCCCCGGCTTCAGATTCATCGGGGGCGCGGTAAAAACCACCCACCCGCGCACCTACCGGATGCACCGACCGTCCGCCCATCATGCTGAGAATTCTGTTGCCGAGGCCTTGCAGCCGCAGGCCGCGCCGCACGATATCAGGATATTGCTGCGCCATCGCCATCGCGTCCGGAAAGCCGAGAAAATCGGGGGCCGCCAGCAGGTGGATGTGCATGCTGTGGCTCTCCAGCCACTCGCCGCAGTAATACAGACGCCGCAGCGTGCGTATCTCAGGGGTAATCACCGCGCCAAAGGCCGCCTCGATGGCGTGCACCGCGCTCATCTGATAAGCCACCGGGCAGATGCCGCAGATGCGCGCAACCATATCGGGAATTTCCTTCCAGCTCCTGCCCTCCAGAAATTTCTCGAAAAAGCGCGGCGGCTCGAAAATATTTAACCGCAAATCCGCCACCCGCTCGCCCTCGATGCGCACATACAGGGCCCCCTCGCCCTCGACTCGGGTCAATATGGGAATTTCTATGCGGCGCTCGGTCATATTTCGCTTATTTCTTGAGTAACTTCAGTCTTCCTCATCCTCTTGCTTCATCACCTTAAGTTCGCCACCGAATTCTTGGCGGATGATCGAGAGCTCATACAGCCTCACTGCCACCAAATAGTTGATACTCCCTTCAGGCAACTTACCCTCCGCGTCGGGTTCCCCGGGCGGAACACCCGTTAAAATCTCAATGGCCTGATTGATATTCTCGACCGGCCAGATATGAAACTTTTCCGCCTCGGCGGCCTTCACGACATCGTCGCGCAACATCAGATTTTTTACGTTAGCAGCCGGAATCAACGCCCCCTGCTCGCCTGTCAAACCTCTCGCCTTGCAGATATCGAAAAACCCTTCAATCTTCTCATTAACGGCTCCGATAGCTTGAACCTGGCCGAACTGGTTCACAGAGCCGGTCACGGCGAAAGACTGTTTGATGGGAATCTCAGACAGGCTGGAAAGCAGGGCGCACAGCTCGGCGAGCGAGGCGCTATCCCCCTCCACAAAACCGTAGGACTGTTCAAACACCAGACTGGCCGAAAGTGAAAGCGGACGATCCTTTGAATACCGCGCGGCCAAAAACGAAGACAAGATGAGTACGCCCTTGGAGTGTATCGCGCCGCTCAGCTTTACTTCGCGCTCAATGTTGATGAACTCACCTTCACCGAGGCGGGTAGTGGCGGTAATCCGGGTGGGTTGGGCGAATGCGTGCGGACCCAGTTCCACCACGGAAAGACCGTTCACCTGCCCAACCGCCTCGCCGCGGGTATCAATGAGCAGGGTACCGCGCAGAACTTCTTCTTGCAGCCTGGCCTTCAAGCGACCCGCCCGGTAGATCTGCGTTTCTATTGCCTGCTGCACATCAGCGGCGGTGACCACCGGGCGGCCGGTCTGTCTCGCCCAATGATCGGCCTCACGCATCACGTCTGCCACACTCTGCATGTGGGTAGTGAGTTTTTCCGCATCGCCTATGATACGCGCACTGTGTTCGATAACCCGCCCCACTGCACTGCGGTCAAATGGCTGCAAACTTTCTTTGCGAACCAGAGTGCCTATCATTCTTGCATAGAGCATATTATTCTCAGAATTGCGGTCGAGACTCTCCTCGAAATCGGCGGCGATCTTAAAGAGCTCGCTGAATTCGGGATCGTATTCGTAAAGCAGATAATAAAACAGCCTATCCCCGAACAGAATCAACTTTACGTCGAGCGGAATGGGCTCAGGCTCCAACGACACTGTGCTGATAAGACTGTACATTTGATCCAGTGACTCGATACGGATTTCACGGGAGTAGAGCGCCCGCTTGAGTGCCTCCCAGGTGAACGGATAGCTGAGCACCTTATGCACATCCAGTAACAGGTAGCCGCCATTCGCCTGATGCAACGAACCCGGCTTGATAAGGGTAAAATCCGTTACCAGCGTGCCGAGCTGCGCAGCGTGTTCGATACGGCCGATCAAACTGTTGTAGGTCGGGTTGGTATCCAAGACAATGGGCGCGCCTTGCGATTGACTGTGGTCCACCAGCACATTAACCTGGTAGCGTCGAAATGACGGGCGTTCAGTTACGGCAAGCCCCATGATAGTGGCCGGAGACTCCTCGCGGTGACGAAAGTCATCTACATTTTCGATCACATCCTGTTCGACGGCATTGAGGTAATTTAATACCTCCGGTAATTCGGTATACTTCTCCTGCAGTTCATCAATGAGGTGGCCGACCGCGCGGATGGTCACTTCACGATTGAGCTGTTTGAGTTTATCCCGTCGTTCCCTGCGCCATTGAGTCACCTGACGGATAACCCGTTGCAGCCGTTCCTGCATTGTAGTGACTGCCTTTTCAACACGCTCTTTTTCCTGGTCTGGCAGTTTTTCATATTCGTCCGGACCAATCACCTCGTTGTTACGCATGGGGGCGAAGGCGAATCCCCCCGGTGTACGCAGTAGTGCGACTCCCTGCTGTAGCGCGTCATCGCCGAGCTGTTGCAGGACTTGCTCTTGCTGGTCGTTGAACGCCTTTTTAATCTCGTCCACCTTGGTACGGTATTCATCGCTGTCGAACGCCGCCGGGATGGCGCTGCGCAACTCCTCCACCAATTGCACCATGTCCTGGCGCAGCTTCGCCGCCCACCCGGCAGGCAACCGTAATGCGCGAGGCTTGTGAGGTTGTTCGAAGTTGTAAATGTAGCACCAGTCTGATGGTTTGGATTCTTGCTTCGCCTTACCATCCAGATAGCTGCGCACGAAGGTATGCTTACCCATACCCGGCGGGCCTAACACAAAGATATTGTACCCCTCGCGCCGGATACCGGAACCAAACCGGACGGCATCGAGCGCGCGGGTCTGGCCGATGATCTCTACCAATTCTTCAAGCTCAGCCGTCGTCTCGAAAGGAAGTTGATCGGGATCGCAGCGATGATACAGCGATGCAGGGTTGAGGGCTTTTATTGTTGTCATAGGTCCATTGCAGGGTAGATTAAAATTTTTATGAATATTTACAGCAAAGCATCTTTAAGCTGAAGGCAAACACAGCAGTTGCATAGTAGGCATGCAAGCGGCAAAGGAACTTTGATCTAGATCACAAAAGATGGATAAATTTTCGCTATCTTTCCCAGGCCTGCGACCCTGCGCGAAAAGCAGGCGCCCAGCCGTTGATAAAACGCAGGCGCCGCACAATATCCTCGTCGGATAGACCCAACTCCAGAAAACGCCGTCCCAACGCGGCCGTATTGCCGTCTTCCTGCGGTCCGAAGCAGCCGTAGCAGTCGCGCTCATAACGCGGACACAGGGCGCCGCAGCCGGTGCGGGTGACCGGCCCCAGACAGGGTTCGCGCTTGGCGACCAGCACGCACACATTGCCGGCGCGCTTGCACTCCATGCACACCGATTCGCCGGGGATGCGCGGATTCACCCCTGCAAGCAAATCGCACAACACCCTCTTTAACTGAGTCTGGTCTATGGGACAGCCCCACAACTCCGCATCCACCTTGACGTGAGCCGAGATCGGCGTTGATTGCGCCAAGCTATCTATATATTCAGGACTCGCATAAACGCCCTTCACAAAAGCATCGAGCGACTTCCAGTTACGCAACGCCTGTAATCCACCCGCCGTCGCGCACGCACCAATGGTAATCAGTAAGCGACTCGCCGCGCGCACCTCTTGAATACATTTGAGATCGGACGATGTTGAAATCGAACCTTCGACGAACGATACATCATACGGTCCAGCGCCCATGTCACTCGACGCCTCGGCGAAGTGGACTATCTTTACCCTGTCCGCCAGCGTCAGCAAGTCCTGTTCGAGATTAAGGAATTGCAATTGACAGCCGTCGCAGGAGGCGAACTTGTGCACCGCGATGCGTAATTTTTCCATCATGTCAAAAACCCTTTACCGCGAGCAGCGCGCGCAATTGAGCGTAGGGAAATACCGGGCCGTCCTTGCAGACAAACTTTCCGCCGAACTGACAATGCCCGCAGTGCCCCACCGCGCACTGCATATTGCGCTCCATGGAAAGATAGATATCGGTGAGCGCCATCCCGCGTTTGAGCAAATCCTCGGCCACGCTGACCATCATCGGCTCGGGCCCGCACATCATCGCCATGCCTTTGAACATGATCGGATCAATATCCTCCAGCGCCTGCGTGACCAACCCCACCCGGCCGCGCCATTCCGGCGTGCCCTTATCCGCCGTGAGCATCACCTGAGTATCCGGCGCCGCGCACCACGTTTGCATGCGGTCGGTATAAATAAGATCGTCCGGATGCTTCACGCCGTGACACACGGTAACACGGCCGTAGGACGCGCGGCGCTGCAAGGCGTAGTGAATCATTGAGGTCGTCGGCGCGCAGCCAAGGCCTCCGGTAATCAACAGTAAGTGCCGTCCCTGCGCCGCCTCCAGTGGCCAACCTCGTCCAAACGGGCCACGCAGACCCAGTGTGTCGCCGGGTTTGAGCCTTTGCAACCCCCTCGTCACACGCCCCACGGCGCGGATGGTGTGGTCAATCAGATCAGGCTCATCGGGGTCCGAAACGATGGAGATTGCCACCTCACCCACGCCCAACAGGTAAAGCATGTTGAACTGGCCCGGTTGAAAGCGATACGCAGTGCGGGCCTGCGCATCGTGCAAGCGCAGACGCAAGGTAAAAACATCACGCGTCTCGTCCACGCGCTCCACCACCGCGGCCAACTGGGGGAGATAAGGATTGAAGGTCTTTGCGTTGGCGCTCACATACCCCCACCCTCCCCTCTCCCAGGGGGAGAGGGGACATCTATCCGTGTGGAGCGGATTGCGTTTACCTCTTCGATGAGATCAATGCCGGTCGGACACCAGGTGATGCAGCGCCCGCACCCCACACAACCGCTCGTGCCGAATTGCTCGATCCACGCCGCAAGTTTGTGGGTGAGCCATTGCCGGTAGCGATGGCGGATCTGAGGACGAATCTGTGCGCCGTGGATATATCCGTGCTGCAGTGTAAAACACGAACTCCATTCGCGGCGGTGTTCGCTTGCGGTTCCATCCAGCGACGTCACATCGGATTCGCTGTGACAAAAACAGGTGGGACACACCATCGTGCAGTTGCCGCAAGACAGACAGCGCTCGGCGACGTCATCCCAGCGCGGGTGTTCGAGGTTGTTAAACAGCAGCGCCTGAATGTCCGTGGTGTCGAGACGGCGCGTTTGGGAATCTGCCGCAGCGGCAATAACTTGCGTTGCAGCGGTTTCGTCCACGTCGCGCGCGGGCTTCAAGATGAGATCGGCCAGTAACGCCTCGCCTTGCTCACTGCCCGCCTCTACCAGAAAGGCCTCATCGAGCTCGGTCAGGGCAAGATCATAGCCGGCCCGCGCGCGCGGCCCGGTATTCATCGAGGCGCAGAAGCAGGTCGCGGCGGAGCGCGTGCAATTCACCGCAACGATGAATAGGTTTTCGCGCCGGGAGGCGTAATAGGGGTCGGTGTAGTTTGAGTGCTCTCCCGCGAGAAAGGTGCGGTCCTGCACTCTCACGCCCGCAAGATCGCAGGCGCGCGCGCCGATGACGGCAAGCGGCCGCAGGTCAGGCAGGGTCTCCTTAAAGCTCACCTCGCCACCGGCGGAGACCGTCCACAAAGTCTCCTGCGGCGCGAACAAAAAACGTTTGAGAGATTCCGGACCATGGACATAATCAAAATAGCGCCCGTTGCCAGAATCTTCGAGACGATAACTCCCCGGCTCCTGCACGCTTATAAGCCCCGCCGGGAGGTCAGCCGCGCCGCTGATCTCGTCGAACACAATGGCGCCGCTGCGCAGCCGCGGCCCCAACACGCGATAGCCGCGCGCTGCGAGCACCTGAATCAGACTATCGAAATTTGCCCTGGCTAGTAACGACGGTTGAGGCATGGCGTTCCCCTCGCTCGGTTTTAGCAAGCATAGGCTACTCTAAAGGGAAATGGATAGCCCCGGCAAACGTCCGGCGGTCCGGCAGCGCGATGTTCATGGCCGGATTATAGCTTTTTGGAACCTTTCCGGCGCTGTTGTTGTCTCCGTAAAGAGACGGTATCCTATGTCATACGGAGAGGTACTCGAAGTGGTCATAACGGCACCGACTCGAAATCGGTTGGGCGGTTTATTCCGCCACGTGGGTTCGAATCCCACCCTCTCCGCCACTTTTCTACCTGCTGACGGCCGATCCATGCCGGTAAACACCACGCCATCGTAACAGAGGGTCACGCTATGCTGCGGTTGGGCGCCTATCGGGGAATCCGAATTCTGTCGTTAAATAATTTTCTCGACGGAGTTGAGATTGTTCAGTTGGAGGATACGAAATGAGTAAATTAGCGCAGGAAATCATGGCTGTCGCACTCAAATTGCCGGCCAGTGAACGGGCGGTTTTAGCGGACGAGCTTCTGCATTCGCTGGACAAGACCGATCCCGAAATTGACGCTTTGTGGGCACAAGAGGCGGAAGACAGGTTGGCAGCCTATGATCGCGGCGAGATCGAGGCGATTGACGCGGACGCAGCATTTGCCGAGGTGCGCGCGCGGCTCAAGCGGTGAGGGTGCGCTTTCTAGCCCCGGCGCGCCGCAGTTTTGCTGATGCCACGGTATATTACGAAGATCAAATGCCAGGTCTTGGCGCCCAGTTTTTGGATGAAGTGGGGGAGACAATAAACCGTATACGCTCCTTCCCCCAAGCGTGGCAGCCGCTATCGCAGCGCACCCGGCGCTGTTTGATGAACCGTTTTCCCTACGGTGTGATCTACGAACAACGCAATGATGAAATCATCATCGTTGCCGTGGGTCAGCATGATGAACAATTCTTCCGCAGCAACAAAAC
>CAYUAZ010000103.1:0-7592 GCA_964442865.1 uncultured Gammaproteobacteria bacterium | reverse complement strand
CCCTGTTGGGTGATCGGATTCCCGGCCCGGCGTTCCCACACCGGGCGTTCACCTGCTTCACAGGCTCACCCTCTCACCCCGACCAACGCGATTTTTTAAGGTCATCTCCGCCGTCCCTGGCGCAACTTCAGTTTATCTAACTTAGCTCCAGCCACGCCATCCTTGGCGCGTCGTTCGCCGTTTCACGGCTCACCCCTGTTGGGTGATCGGATTCCCGTCCCGGTGTGGTACACGCTGAGAGGCGAGACGGATCGCTCCGTAAAGGCTTTATTGTTTACCGCGCGCGCGGCTTACGCCTGGGTAGAACTGGGTAGCTGAGGATGTCGGGCAAGGAGACTGGTGAATTCGTCCGCTGGCAGCGGCTTGCTGAACAGGTAGCCCTGGTGGAGGTCGCATCCCTGTCCGCGCAGGAAGATTAGCTGTTCCTTGGTTTCCACACCCTCCGCCAGTACGGTGAAACCGAGAATGTGCGCCAACTGGATAATGGCCGTGGCGATTTCCATGTCATCCCGGTGTTGGGGGATATCCTGTACGAAACTCTTGTCGATCTTGAGCATGTCGAGGGGGAAGCGCCGCAGGTAGGACAGCGACGAATAGCTGGTGCCGAAATCGTCAAGGGCAAGCCGCACGCCCATGGCCTTGAGGCTGTCCAAAAGCATTACCGCGCCGCTACCCTCCGTCATCAAAGCGCTTTCGGTCAGCTCCAGCTCCAACCGCTTCGGATCGAATCCGGTTTCATTCAGGATGGCGAGAATATGTTCGGCCAGGTCGGGATGCGCGAACTGGCGCGGGGAGAGGTTCACCGCCATGAAAATCGGGGGAAGGCCGGCATCGGTCCATGCCCGGGCCTGTCGGCAGGCGATGCGCAGCACTTCTTCTCCCAGAGGAATGATGAGGCCTGATTCCTCGGCAATGGGAATGAAGCGGTCGGGCAGGATCATGCCTTCTTTGGGGTCATGCCAACGCACCAGCGCCTCGGCGCCGACGATGCGGCCGCTGGTGATTTCCACCAGCGGTTGGTAATAGACGATGAGTTGATCGTCTTCCAGCGCCCGGCGCAGGCGAGTCTCCAGGGAAAGGCGATCGTGCGAGGCCCGGGTGAGCGCTTCGGTGTAATAGCGGTAAGTGTGGCGGCCTTGGCCTTTCGCCAAATACAAAGCGGCGTCGGCATGCTGGGTGAGTTCGCCGGGTGTGGCTCCGTGGTCGGGATAGAGGCTGATGCCGATGCTGGCGCTGATGGATACCTCGGCGCCGCTGTCGAGACGGAACAGTTGGGTCAGGCTGTCAATGAGTTCCTGCGCCAGCCGGCCGGCATCCTGGGGGTGTGTCAGCCGTTCCAGCAGGACGACGAATTCGTCCCCGCCCAGGCGTGCCAGCGTGTCTTCCTGGCGCAGCCGTTGCCGCATCCGCTCAACCACTTTCTGCAGCAGCTCATCGCCGGCCAGATGGCCGAGACTGTCGTTGACGTCCTTGAAACGATCGAGATCAATGAGCAGCAAGGCTACCTGCTGCCCATGCCGGTGCGCACCCTCCAGGGCATGCTCCATACGCGACTGGAGCAACAGGCGGTTGGGCAGGTCGGTCAAGGGGTCGTAGTGGGCCAGGCGCTCCAGGCGCGCCTCGGTTTGTTTAAGCTGGCTGATGTCGGTGAAGATGCCCACGTAATTGGTCACCTTGCCCGAGTCGTTGCGCACCGCGCTGATCGTGGTCCATTGAGAATAGATCTCGCCGTTCTTGCGACGATTCCAGAGCTCTCCCCGCCAGTGGCCGGTCTGCAGGATGCTGGCCCACAGCGCCTGATAGAAGGGCCGGTCATGCCGGCCGGACTGGAGAATACTCGGGTTCCGGCCCCGTGCTTCTTCTTCCGTATAGCCGGTGATCTCACTGTAGGCGCGGTTAATGGCGAGAATGCGCGGCGCGGTGTCGGTGATGACGACGCCGTCGCGGGTGCTCTCGAACACGGCGGCGGATAAGCGCAACTGCTCCTCGGCCTGCCGGCGCGCGGTGATATCCATCACCACGCCATCCCAGATGATGTCCCCATTGTCCAGCAGCGTCGGTGTGGACTCGATACGCAGCCAGAGTATCCGGCCGTTTACGACGAACCGCCCTTCCCAGGCGAAAGACTCCACAGCGCGCCGGGCCGCCTCGTTGCGGCGTACGAACTCCGGCAGCTCATCGGGATGCACTTGGGCGAAGGCAAGATTGACGTCGGCGAGCAGAGCTTCCTGCGGCAGGTTTAGCATTTTGCAGAAGCGCGGGCTCGCATAGTCGAATGCCGCGCCGCCGGTTTTCTGCGTGCACAAGCGATAGATACCCACCGGGATGTGGGCCACCAACTCCTCGTAGCGTTTCTGGCTTCTCTTGAGGGCGGCCTGTTCCCGCGCCAGTTCGGCGCGGTGGTAGGCGCTTTCCAGTACCGCGGGTAGCTGGTGCAGATAGCCGGGTTGCTTGACCATGTAGTCGGAAAACCCCAGGCGCAGGGCCTGCGCGGCCACTTCCTCGTTGCCCTGTCCGGTCACCAGCACCAATGGCAGATCAATGTCGCGTTCGCCGTGCAGGATGTTGACCATCTCCAGGGCGTTCAGGCCGGGCAGGGAGTAGTCGAGCAGCAGGACGTCGCAGGCCGATGCGGCCTGTTCCGGGGTGCGCAAACGGTCAAGCACCTCGGCTGAATTATGCGCCACGTCCAGGCGCATATGTGGCGCGTGCTGAGCGAGGCGGCGGCGGGTGATATCAATGTCGAACGGATTGTGTTCGGCGTACAACACCCGCAGGGTGCGGGCTTTGCGGGCCGCTTCGGCGTGGTGGCGCGTTAGTGCCGTTTGCACAACATTGGGCAGGCGCTGCAAGTAGTCCTCACGCTTGACGATGTAATCATCCGCCCCGGCCTTAAGCGCAGCCACGGCCATTTCCTGGTCGCCGGAGCCGGTGAGGATGATCACCGCCAGGGGCAGATCCCGTTCACGGATATGGGCAAGCAGTTCCAAGCCGCTACCGTCCGGGATGCGCAGATCGCACAGCACCAGGTCGAAATCCTGCGGTGTCTTGAGACGGTCGTAGGCCAGCGCCAGCGTTGGAGCGATTTCCACGGTATGTTGAGGGGTCTCACGGGTCAGCGTACGCCGGGCCATGTCGGCGTCGTTGATGTCGTCTTCAACATACAGGACTCTCATGGGTTCCTCCGCACGCTTATTCCACCGCTCGAGCTAACGAGGCGGCCTGTTCAACACCGTCCAATACAATTCGATCTGCACGGCCACCTCCATGAACTTGTCGAAATCCACGGGTTTCACGATGTATGAATTGGCCCCGATTCGATAGGCGGTTTGCACATCGCGGTCTGCAGTAGAGGAGGTGAGCACCACCACTGGAATGGCCCGTAGCACCGGGTGGGCCTTGAGCCGGCGCAGCACCTCCAGGCCGTCCACCCGGGGCAGCTTGAGGTCCAGCAAGATGACCACCGGCCAGGGTTCGTCCGCTTCCCAGCGAGGCAGCCAGGTCAGCGCCTCTTCCCCGTCACGGGCCACATGCACGGGATTGGTGAGCTTGCGCTTGGCGAAGGCGCGCAAGGTCAGATCCACGTCCACGGGGCTGTCTTCCACCAGCAGTATCGGTTGATGCAACGGATCGAAATTCATATTGGCAGCTCCAAATAGAAAGTGGCGCCCTGTCCCGGCGAGCTTTCCGCCCAGGCCCGGCCCCCCATGCGTTGCAGGGCCTTACGGACGATGGCCAGGCCGATGCCTGTACCCGGAAAATCCTCGGTGCGTTGCAGGCGTTGAAATATCTCAAAGATACGGTTGTTGAACTTCATTTCGAAACCGATGCCATTGTCGCGCACCCACAAGATACACGATGCGTTTTCCTGGCGCCCGCCGATTTCGATGGCCGGCTGGGACGTATTGCGGGTGAACTTGAGGGCATTGTCCAACAGGTTGCGCAGCGCCATGGCCAGGCCCTCTAGATCCGCGCTGACCTCTTGGCAGGGGATGTCGGTGCGTACCAGCACCTGGCGGGCACGGATTTCGTCGGCACGCTCGGCGATGATCGCCTCCATCAATCGTGGCAAATTCACGCGCTCCTCTTGCAGGGGGCGCCGTTCGACGCGGGAGTAGGCCAGCAGATCCTCAATCAGTTGGCCCATCTGCTGGGTGCCGCGGCGGATGTTGGCAAGAAAGCTACGCCCTTCCTCGTCCAGGCTGGCGGCATGGTCTTCCAGCAGCAGGCGGCTGTAGCCGTCAATGCCGCGTAACGGCGCTTTCAGGTCGTGGGAGACGGAGTAGGTGAAGGTCTCCAGTTCCTTGTTAACGGTTTCCAACTCGGCCGTGCGCTCGGCCACGCGCTGTTCCAGTGCGGTGTTGAGCTGGCGGACTTCGTCTTCCGCTTGTTTGCGTGCAGAAATATCATTGATGGAAGTAAAAATAGCCGGTTCACCTTCGAATTCGATGATGGCGGCGGAAAGTTGAGCCCAGAATGTACGTCCGTCTCCTGCACGTAAGCGCAACTCCTGGTCGGTCACGATAGTTTCTTTCATTAAACGATCCAGAAACTGGTCGCGATCCGCAACATTCAGATAAAAGTCGCTTGCCAGATGACCGATTCCCTCTTCCCGCTTGATGCCGAATTGCGCTTCCGCACGCCGGTTGCCATAGCGCAGGATGCCGTCGCGAAGGCGGGTAATCACTACCGGAAACGGCGCCGTTTCCAACAAATTGCGATAACGTATCTCGCTCTTGCGCAGCGCGTCCTCTACCTGCCTTTGATCCTCCAGCACACTCAGGAGCGCCTGTTTTGATCTTTCAGCCACCTCCAGGAATCGGCGAGCTTCGCTTTCGCTGTGTGCCAACTGTTCGGTGCGCTGCTGCACGCGCAGCTCGGTGTCCGCCTGCTCCCGTCGCAACGCAGCCAGAATTTCGTCGCGCTCGGCCAGGAGGCTGGCTGTTTCAAGTGCGCGCTGGCGCAGTTCGAGCTGTCCCATCACATTGCGGCTCAACACGCGCAGGGCGCGCTGTTGATCGGGACGCAGTTCCCGGGGCTGGTAGTCGATCACGCACAACGTGCCCAGCGCGTGCCCATCCGGAGTGAGCAACGGCGCCCCGGCATAAAACCGGATGCGCGGTTCGCCCGTCACCAGCGAGTTGTCGGCGAAGCGCTCATCCAGGGTCGCGTCCGGCACGATAAACAGGTCCGGCTGGTGGATGGCATGGGCGCAGAAGGCGACGTCCCGCGATGTCTCGGACGCGTCGAGGCCGACTTTGGACTTGAACCATTGGCGGCTTTCATCAACGAGCGAAATGAGCGCGATGGGCGCCTCGCAGATGTGCGCGGCCAGCTCGGTCAAATCGTCGAAGGCCGCCTCGGCCGGTGTATCCAGCACGGCATATTGCCGCAGAGATTCGAGCCGTCGCGGTTCATCGGGCAGGAGCGTGGCTTTCATGAGCCGACCTGACTCGGGTAGCGGACAGGTTGTCCCAGACGGACGAGCAAGTCGTTGACCTCCTTTTTGAGTTCCTGCACCCGGTCTTCGCGACCGAGCATCACTTCCTGCCAGCGCATCAGTTTCGCCAATTGTTGGCGCAGCCGGTCTTCCATCAGTTTACGCTCGGTGATGTCCTCCACGCTAGACAAGATCAGCCGCTCATCCCCCAGGGTCAGGGTCAGTCCATTCAAACGCACGGGAACAAGGTGCCCGTCCTGATGCAGGTATTCCTTTTCATAGGGGCCATAGCGCCCCGTGGACTCCAGTTGGCGCAATTGCTCATCTTCCTGCGCGGCGTATTGCTTGGGGGTGATGTCCCAATAGCTCAGGGTGAGGGTTTCTTCCACACTGCGGCCAAGAATATATGCAAATGCAGGATTCACGTCTATCAGACTGCCATCCATGCGGCACAAGGCAAGTCCGATGGGTGTGTTCTCATATAGCGTGCTTCGATATTGCCCTTCTTTTTGCAACGCCACTTCCAAGTGCTTGCGCTCGGTAATGTCCTGCTCGAGCGCCCGGATGGTGAAGGCCAGATTGGACTGCATGCGGTTGAAGCCTTCCAGCACTAAATCGAATTCGTCGGGCTTGGCGTTGGGGTGCGCGGGCCGCGCCAGGGCGAGACGTTCTTTCAGATTGTCGGTGCCAAGGTGCGCTGCGAATTCGGCGATGCGTTGCAAGTGCCGCGTTACCAGCCAATGGAACAGCCACAACATGAAGCCGGCGACGAGGAAGGTCTTGACGCTGTTGGTGATCAGAATCACCCAGAATTTTTCCAGCAGCCGTTGATACACGCCCGCCATATCCACCACCATCGTCAAACCGCCGATGGTGATGGTCTCGCCGCGATGGGTATACGTGAGGAGATAATCGCGCGAACGGATATTCTGCGATTTTGGCTGCCCGGCTTCCGCCCAAGTCTTGCCGTTTTCCCTGACCGCCACATATCGCACATCCGGCAGCCGCGCCAGGCCGCTGATGGCGATTTGTAGCTCCTGTCGATTGGTTGCCCACAGGGCGTTGGCGATGATGGGCAGGTAGGATAGTCCGACTTGCTTGAAGGTGGATTCGATCTGTACCAGGTCACGGCGGTAGTCGATATAGAGTTGAAAAGCGGTGGCCAGGAGTGCGACGAGCGTGCTGAATGCCACGGTGGCGACGACAAGGCGCCAGCCCAGGGGAGAAAGTTGGGCTAGCCGCTTGCGCATGGGAGAAACCACCCGCGCGGGCGGCTTATTTAACCTCGCATTGGGAAGTGGGCGCCGCCAGCGGCGCGAATTTTTTGCGGCAAACCTTCATGTACATCCCTTCGGCCTTGATGGCGCGCAAGGCGGCGGCGATCGCGGATACTTTATCGGCATGACGTTGATTCAGATAAATGAACATTTCGCGCACCGCGAGCGGCGGCTCCACCACATGTATATCAGTCATGCGCATCTGCTTTGCCAGTGCATAGCCCAGCCAGCGCTCGTATAGCGCGACGTCTATCCGTTTCATGTCCAGCATGGCAAACAATTGCTCCGGGTCATCCGCCGTGGTGATATGCGAGGCGGGGCGCAGATTTTGCTCGTAGATTTTCCACCCCTTGACATGGCCCACAGAGAGCGGTTCCAATGTGGCCCAGCTGGCTTCCGTCGGTTTGGCTTGGCGCGCAAAGGCGACGAAATGCCAATCCATGAGTTTTTCCGGCACCCGCACCAGATTGGGGTAATTTTTTTCCAGGCCGGCGATGCGGCTAAAATCTCCATCCTCGATGCCGGCGTTGGCATTGATGAGGCCGCGCTCGGCCGGAAGCTTCACCAACTTCAGGCGCAGCCCGGCGCGGCGGAATGCCTCGCCCACGACGATGTCGAGGAAGCCGTCGCCGGTCTTCGTGGTGTATGGCGGTTCGTTGGTGTCGTTGAGTACCAGCGTGGGTTCGTTCGCGGCATGGGTTGCGTTGCCACTCAAGGCCAGCGCGAGCAATACGCTCGATAGCCAAAAATGCTTACGGCTATATCCGCTCTGGCGCCTATCTTGGAGCTGGGCAAAGTCGCGCATTTGGCTGGCCTCCCGTCGAAGGGTCTAATATTAGGCCTTATCGGTAGTAGTGCCCATAAAATTAACCCTA
>CAYUAZ010000102.1:1823-7692 GCA_964442865.1 uncultured Gammaproteobacteria bacterium | reverse complement strand
TAAATCCGAAGCCGAAAAATTAAACCCCGGTTTCATCATGCGTATGCAAAAACAGCGTCCTTATGTGCGCTGCAAGCTCGCGATGACGCTCGATGGCCGCACCGCCACCGCCACGGGCGAGAGCCAGTGGATCACGGGTGAGGCCGCGCGTGCCGACGTGCAACGTCTGCGCGCGCAGAGCAGCGCGATCATGACCGGTAGTGGTACCGTAATGGCCGACGATCCGCGCCTTACGGTAAGGCCGGAAGTATTGGGTGTGGAGTCCCAGCCCTTGCGCGTAGTGCTGGACTCGCGCCTGCGCATCACACCCAAGGCTCGTTTGTTTAAGGAGCCAGGGGAAACCTGGGTGTTTACCACCTGCCAGGAACCAGACCAATTTGGATCTTTGCGCCAAGCCGGAGCCAAGCTCATAACCTTGCCCGCAGCAAACAACCACCTGGATCTGGCTGCCGTGCTGGGCTATTTAGCCTCGCAGGGCGAAATCAATGAGGTGCTGGTGGAAGCCGGTCCCATTTTAAGCGGCGCCCTGCTGCAAGCCAATCTGGTGGATGAGCTCATTATTTATATGGCGCCCATCCTGCTTGGCGACGGTGGGCGAGGGTTGATTCATTTACAACCTGACATCGCCAGCTTGCTGGACCGTATCGAAATGGAGATTAGTGAGATCCGTGCGGTAGGCCGTGATTGGCGCATTACCGCAGAGACCGTCGCACCCCGCATTGGTTAGCAGGCTGTTGAAAATCTCATTTTCAACTGCCTGCGTGCGGTACACGGATGTACCGCCATTTTTCAAGCACGGTGTAGGTGCTTGAAAAATGGAGCAAAGCAAAAATCGCACTTTTTGCTTTGCGAGTTGAAAAAGCCCATGGATGGACTTTTTCAACAGCCTGTTAGCGGCTCCGCAGGCCAATAGACTCAGTCCAGACTGGGTCTTGCAACAAACCCTCCTAGGGCGTAGTGTGACAGTGTAGATGTCCGGTCATTTATCCGGATAGAGTGGTAAGTTCAACCGACCAGGGGCCTGCCTCGGTGGGTCCCTAGTTTATCGTCACTAGGAGGCCAACTATGGACTTAAACAGGTACCTCGTAACCGCCAGCACTGTGTGTAATTGGGATGGCCAAGACCAGAAGGCGGCGGACAACCTCAATCGTATTTATCATGCGCTGGATCTGCGCATCAATCCGGTACTTATCATGGGGGAGGAGCTGCATTGGGATCCCGGTCTCTACGATAAGATCATGGGCCAGGTGCGGGGCGATTGGTTGTGCCGAAAAGATGAACTGCTCAGTCTCACGGACGAGCAAATCCAAGACTATGTGGAATCCCGGGCCGCGATGTTTCATATCCCGCTGCCAGCGCCGACGATCGGCGTCAGAGGCGATGCAATAGATCAACTAAAGTTCACCGCAAGCAAAATGTAGCACCATTGTTCCCGGGCCCGATAGGTTTCGGGCCCGGGATAATTTTCGTTTCTCCCGGTTGTGGGCGTGCCCCGCAACTGGTACCCTCCTTGTGATTGAAACCCTCCTTTTGGGCAGCTCCAAACTCCAATATGTTTACCGGCATCATTGAGGCCACAGGCAAGGTTGTGTTTTGTGAAAGCAAGGACGCTGATGCGCGTCTTGGTGTTCACCCCGGCAAATTAGACTTGGCGGAGATTCGTCTGGGCGACAGCATCGCCGTGCAAGGAGTCTGCCTCACGGTGGCGGAACTGGCCGACGGGAATTTTTATGCGGATGTCTCCGCCGAGACTTTGCACTGCACCACGCTGAGTGAGCTCAAGGCCGGCAGTCCGGTGAATTTGGAATGTTCGGTGACCCCCGCGACCCGGCTGGGCGGGCACCTGGTCAGCGGCCATGTAGACGGCGTGGGCCGGGTGTCGGCGCGCGGAGCAGAGGGGCGTTCGGTAAGTCTGCACATCGAGGCCCCGCGCGAGCTGGCAAAATATATCGCGGCGAAGGGCGCGATCTGCGTGGACGGCGTGAGTCTTACGGTCAACAAAGTGGCAGGCGCATGCTTTGAGGTTAACATCATCCCGCACACTCTGCATGAGACTACGCTGCGCGGATTGCAAATCGGCGACGCCGTCAACCTGGAGGTGGATATGATCGCCCGCTATCTTGAGCGCTTGCTGCTGGACGAGCATGTGGCGCAGAGTTCGCTTATAAAAACTCAACGCGAAGACGCAAAGACGCCAAGCACAAACGGGTCTTAATAAGGATGAAACCACACTTTTGAACCAGCCTGAAGTTTAAAGCAATATGTCATTCAAATACTTTGCGTCTTGGCGCCTTTGCGTTAGGTTTTTAGATAAATAAATGCCACTCAGCACTACTGAAGAAATTATCGCCGACATCCGCAGCGGCAAGATGGTCATCCTCATGGATGACGAGGGCCGCGAGAATGAAGGTGATCTCATTATGGCTGCCCTGCATGTGCGCGCGGAAGACATCAATTTCATGGCGCGCTACGCGCGCGGGCTGATTTGTCTCACACTTGCCCAAGAGCGTTGCGAGCAACTGCGCCTGCCGCTGATGGTCAGCGACAACATCACGCAACACGGCACCAACTTCACCGTCTCGATCGAGGCGGCGCGCGGCGTGACCACCGGAATTTCGGCCGCCGACCGCGCCCACACCATACGCACTGCGGTCGCCCCCCACGCCGCACCCTCCGATCTGGTGCAGCCCGGCCATGTGTTTCCGCTGATGGCGCAGCCGGGCGGCGTGCTGACCCGTGCCGGACACACCGAGGCGGGTTGCGATCTGGCCCGCCTCGCCGGTTTAGAACCCGCTGCGGTGATTGTCGAGATACTCAACGAAGACGGCAGCATGGCGCGCCGTCCCGATCTGGAGGTGTTCGCGGAACAGCACCATCTCAAGATAGGCACCATCGCCGATCTCATCCACTATCGCATCCAGTACGAAAAGACCGTCGAGCGGCTCGGCGAGCAGCCCATCAAAACCGAATACGGCGAATTTCGTCTGGTAGTGTTTCGTGACACCGTCTCCGATCACGTCCATCTTGCCCTGGTGCACGGTGCGGTGCGGCCTGACCAGGCCACGCCGGTGCGCGTGCACCTGCAACAGTGTCTGGATGCGCTGGCGCCGTTGCGCGGAGAGGGCGGCTGGTCGCTGGCCAGGGCGCTGCGTTATATCGCTACTCAAGAGAGCGGCGTGGTGGTGTTGCTGCGCCGCCCCGACAGCGCCCAATCCTTGCTCCAGGAAATAGAGCATTATCAAGCGCAACAGAAAGGATTACACTGGGCGCGCACCGAGGGCGCGGCGGACCTGCGCAGCTACGGCATCGGCGCGCAGATTCTTAAGGATCTCGGCGTGCGCAAGATGCGCGTGCTCGGCACGCCGATGAAGATCCACGCGCTGTCCGGTTTTGATCTCGAGATTGAGGAATACGTTACCAAAAGCCAATGAAGCCCTATCACCCTCAATCTATTCAGTACACCCTTAGCGGCCAGGAGTTTGGCATCGTCGCTGCACGTTACAACAACACCATTGTTGACGGTCTGCTGCAAGGCGCGCTGGCCGCTCTGGAGCGTCACGGCGTCAGCCGTGCATCCATCAAGATCATGCAAGTGCCCGGCGCCTTTGAAATCCCGCTCGCCGCCCAACAACTTGCTGCGACCGGCCGCTACGCGGGATTGGTAGCCCTGGGCGTAGTGATACGCGGCGATACCCCGCACTTCGACTACGTCGCGGGCGCTTGCGCTCAAGGCATCGCCCAAGTGGGGTTGGAGCAAAATATCCCCATCGGTTTCGGCGTGCTGACCGTCAACACAGAGCAGCAAGCGCTGGAGCGATCCGGTCCCGATGCCGGCAACAAGGGTGTCGAGGCCGCCCTGGCCATGCTGAACATGGTGCAAGTGCTGCATGATTTACAGGCAGAAGCGGCGCCACCACCAAGCGGCGACGCAGAGGCGGCTTCGTGAGCCGGGCACGCAGCCTGGCGCGGCACAAGGCCGTGCAGGCGTTGTATCAGTGGCAAGTGTCGCGGCAGGATGCAAACAGCATTGATGTGCAGTTCCACGAAGATCAGGATCTGCGCAAGGTGGATGTCGCCTACTTTCAGGAATTGCTGCATCAGATTCCCAAACACCTTGATGAGCTCGATGCCGGGATCGCTCCGCTGCTCGATCGTGGCTTGAGCGAAGTAGATCCTGTCGAGCGCGTGATACTGCGCATCGGCGCCTATGAACTACAGTTCCGCCCCGACATTCCCTACCGCGTCGTCATCAACGAGGCCATCGAAATGGCCAAGACCTTCGGCGGCGAGCAGGGTCACAAATACGTCAACAGCGTCCTCGATAAGCTCGCGCGCAAGGTGCGTGTTACAGAGATGAAGGTCTAGTAGGGTTGGTTAGCGCAGCGTAACCCGCCGAATACATCCCCCATCGCATCTGCGGCGCTGATTTTTTATGCCACTCTCCGAATTTGACATCATCCAGCGTTACTTCACCCGCAAAACAACGCCTGATCCGGCGCTGATACTGGGCATCGGCGACGACGCCGCACTGTTGCGCGTCCCGGCAGGTATGGAACTGGCCGTCTCGGTGGATACGCTGGTGCAGGGCGTGCACTTTCCCGCCACCACCGCTCCCGCCGACATTGGCTACAAGGCGCTGGCGGTAAATTTGAGCGACATGGCGGCGATGGGCGCGGAGCCGCGCTGGGCCACGCTGGCGCTCACCCTGCCGGAGGCCGACGAAAATTGGCTGGAAAATTTCAGCAAAGGATTTTTTGAACTGGCGGATCGCCACGGCGTGCAACTCATCGGAGGCGACACCACCCACGGTCCGCTTACCGTCACTGTGCAGATTCACGGTCTGGCGCCGGCAGGCACCGCACTGCGCCGTTCAGGCGCACGCGCCGGCGATCTCATTTATGTCACCGGCTGCGTGGGTGATGCGGGGCTCGCCTTGCGGGCCGTGCAAAATAAAATCATCCTCCCGCCCGATCACCTCGCGCAGGTCATGACGCGACTGAATCGTCCCGAACCGCGTGTCGAACAAGGCATTGCCTTGCGCGGCATCGCCAGCGCCGCCATTGACATCTCAGACGGCCTCACTGCTGATCTGGCGCATATTCTCAATGCCAGCGGCGTAGGCGCCACGCTGCGTCTGGAAGATGTGCCGCTTTCGCCCGTGCTTGCCTCAGTGCTGAACGAGGCCGGCGGCTGGAATGTGCCGCTTACATCCGGCGATGACTACGAACTTTGCTTCACATTGCCGCAAGAGCATCAGGCCCAATTACTGGACGTAATTGAACAGTTCTCATGCCCTTGTACCTGCATCGGCGTGACGGAATCCACACCAGGCCTGCGCTGTAAGCTGCCGAATGGCGGCTTGTTTGAACCTGCACGTGCGGGCTATCAGCATTTTTACTGAAAACCGGCGCGCGCCTCAAACTCACCGGTCAGGCCGTCACGATGTTTCAAACAGACTTGTGTGAGGCGCCATTGTTTGGGCTTACAACTCAGCAGTGATGGTGTAGCGCCAACTGCGTTCACTGCGTGGCGCGACGGCGATCACGCCAGGCTTGGCGCGGAACTCGCCGTCGAAATCCTCCGGGCTGGCGTGGCCTTGCCAGGGTTCGATGCAGACAAAACCCGCGCCGGGTTTGGTCCAGATGCCGAGATAGGGGAAGTCGGGGAATTTCACCTGTATCTTCGGCGCGCCCGGTGCTCCGTAGGTGAGGGCGCGGCTGCTGGGCTTGTCAAAGATCACTACATCGTCCACGAACAATTCATCGGCCAGCGCCAATACGCGATTTTTAACGGGGGTGGGATAGGCATCGGGTTTTAACAAGCCGCCCGCGACGCGGCGGATGGGCGCGGGTTCGTCGCGCTCGAAGG
>CAYUAZ010000102.1:1087-1813 GCA_964442865.1 uncultured Gammaproteobacteria bacterium | reverse complement strand
TTGTTCAAATTAGTTTACATGAGCTCTCCCCTCTCATGCTGTGCGCGCTGCGCTCGCTACCCGGTTTGAGCGGCCAGTTAAACGCGGGATGGGTGCCGACGCTGGCCAGCAGTTCGGTATTCGCCGGGTTGCGCAGCGCATAGGTTATAGTCAGGGTGTTGCCCTCCAGTGCGTGAGTGATGCGCAGTTCGAAGGCGAACGGGTAGCGGGCGCGGGTTTGTTCAGAGTCGCTGAGCAGGTGTGTGCAATGGCGATCCGATTTGCTCTCGCAGACGAACGGGAGGTCACGCGCGAAGCCGTGCGGCGTCATGGCATAGGTCTTGTCCTCATGGCGTAGCGTGTCGTTTTTCAGCCGTCCTACAATGGGGAACAGGTGCGGCGCATGGCGTGCCCAGACCTTGGGGTCGGCCTGCCACAACAGTTCCAGGTCATCGGCCAGTTTGAGCGATTGCAGTTCGGCGCCCTGATCGGCGACCTTTACAGATAACGCGGGCGAGCGCAGGATATGGTGAGTCACAGTATTCCCCTTGAGTTAAAAAGTACCTAACCTTGCCTAGTGCGGCACATTCTGTCAAGACGCATGCGAAACTTGCCTGAATTATTGAGCGTCTATCCGCAAACCGGTCGTGTCGGTTGGGTGGCGTTCAGACCATGCTGGCCACGGGCCCTTCGGGGCTGACGGTGCGCCAGGTCCGACGATTGGTTCGACGTTACGAAGCGCAAGGC
>CAYUAZ010000102.1:0-1077 GCA_964442865.1 uncultured Gammaproteobacteria bacterium | reverse complement strand
CTCAACACCCGGCGGCAAGCGCCAGGTTACGCTCATCCAGTTTGAGCACCTTGCCGCCATTGCGGCGTTGTGCGGCCGCGAAACGGTGCAACCCGAATTATTACGCCGCAACCTGGTAATCTCGGGTATCAATCTGCTGGCGCTCAAAGGTCAGCAGTTTTATATCGGCGACGCGCTGCTGGAGGGGACGGGTTTATGCGAGCCGTGCAGCCGCATGGAACAAACCCTTGGCGCGGGAGGTCATCACGCGATGCGCGGCCACGGTGGTATCACGGCGCAGGTATTGCGCTATGGTGAGATACGTCTGGGCGATGTCGTAGGGCTGGCCGCGCCGGAACAATACGGCCTCCAACTCCATCAATCAACGTCGTCCGGTTAGCATCGGTTCCAGCACTGGCCAGACATTCTCCAGCACTTTGGATTGTGCCGCCGCGCGCGGGTGTAGCCCATCCTGCTGCATCAATTCCGGGTTACCGGCTACGCCTTCTAACAAAAAAGGCGCCAGTGGTATGCGGTAACGCTTGGCGAGGTCGGCATAGATGTCGTGGAACTTTCGCGTGTAATCGGGGCCATAGTTGGGAGGTAGGCGTATCCCGAGGAGCAGCACCCGCGCCTTGCGGCTGAGGATTTGTTCGATGATTGCAGCCAGATTTTTTTGGATCTCCCCGAGCGAAAGGCCGCGCAAACCATCGTTAGCGCCCAACTCGACGATCACAATCTCCGGTTGATGTGTATCGAGTGCGCGTGAGAGGCGGGCCAGCCCGCCGCTGGTGGTGTCCCCGCTGATGCTGGCATTGATGACGTGATAGCGTGGCGCGGTTTGCTGTAAACGGCGTTGTAACAAGCTCACCCAGCCGGCGTTTTGCTCGATGCCGTAGGCCGCGCTTAAACTGTCGCCAACCACCAGAATCGTGGCATTGCCGGCGTTGATCGCCGCCGGCAATATAAGTGCAAAGACAAAAAGGAAATATTGCAGTGCCAGACGTTTCATCGCCGCCCATTGTGCAGACAGAAGGCCTCGGGAAGCAAGTCGTCGGTCCCGAAGGGGCGCTCGACTTGTTGCAGGATATCAATCTT
>CAYUAZ010000101.1:7317-7813 GCA_964442865.1 uncultured Gammaproteobacteria bacterium | reverse complement strand
AATAATTTATCTGCCTTGAATGTGATGTTGCGCGCGTCGAGATCGAGTGCGCCGGAATGTTGATCGGCCTGTAGTGTTGCGTCCAGGCCTGAAATTTCCGGAAAATTATTCCAGGCCTGAGTGGTGAGATCCACGACTTGGGTTTGCACCGAAAACGGCGCACCCTCGAAGCCGGCAGCGTCCGTTACCATCGGCAACCGCACGCGCACGATCACGGGCAGGGCGACGATCCGCGACCGCCGCTTCCGCGCGCGGCTGCGGATGCCGAGCCGGCGCTGGAAGGGAGGCCGGGTGACGGTCCGCTACCCCGGCGGCGCGACCCACCTCCGGGCGACGGCCACACGCCCGCTCCGCGCACAACGTTGACGGGACGGTTGACCGGCGACACCCCGGCCCCCTAGGTTGTCCGCGCGGCCCCCCTGAGCGGCGGGGCCCAGGGTCAGAGGAGGGGGCAAGGTGCTGTGGTCGACCGCGGACGTGCTGCCGTGCGCCATCG
>CAYUAZ010000101.1:0-7307 GCA_964442865.1 uncultured Gammaproteobacteria bacterium | reverse complement strand
CAGTCCTGAAATTTCCGGAATGTTATTCCAGGCTTGCGTGGCGAGATCCACGACTTGGGTTTGCACCAAAAACGGCGCATCCTCGAATCGAGCGCTATCCGTGACTATCGGCAAGCGTAATCGCAGATCACGCAACTCACCCTGCGGTTGCAGGGAATTCAAGGCCTCTTGCAACGCGGACGTGAGCATTCCGCCCGCTGATGCCAGCGCGTTGACCTCCTCCAGCCGCAAGGTGTCGGCGCGGATGTCCAGTTCGGCGGGCACATCGTCCTGCGCCGTGGCATGCACGGTCAAGCGGCTGGCCGGTGACGGGCTATTGCCGCGCCTAATGACCAGGCGGTCTATGCCCAGCGCCCACCCTGCACCCTCAGCTTGCCACGCAAACAACCCGCTGATGCAAGGAAGTTTAAGGGGTGCGGTAGCCCACGACACCTCGTCAAAATTGAATTCTCCATCCACCCGCCCGAGGCGTCCTCGCGTCCACCCACCCCAGACCTGAAAGTCGCCCGTCCCTGCGCTAAACCTCACTGCCGCCAAACTCAACGACTCCGACCACTGCGCCAGATTCATGGCCTGCCCACGTAGATAAAATTTACCGTCCCACCGGGCGGGCTGCATGACCGCGCCGCTGAAATCCAGAACGACCTCGAGATGCTGATCCGGCTTTTTCGAAAGCGCCACCCCATTTTCGCCCGCCAGCGTCAGCTTGCCGCTCAACTGGCGGCGCGCGCCTTGACTGCTCAGGGCAAGGTTGACGGCGGTAAAGTGCAGGCGCTTGCCTTGGGTTCGTTGATCGGTCCAGTAGATCTCGCTGTCGTCCACGCGCAGGTGACCTTGTTGCACGAACCAATCCAGCACATCCCCCGAGCCTGTCGCCCCGTCATTCATACCTTCCAGTAACAGACTACCGTCGCTACGTCTCACCAGCGAGAGCATCACCCCGGAGACGCGCAATCCACCCGGCTTGATGCGGCCATGGCGCAGAAAATAGAGGGGATCCACCTCGACGACCATTTCGCCGAAGCGGTACAAGGTGCGACCGCCCGTGTCGTTTAACAGGTGCACATCGCTGAGCCGCATGCGCGGATTCAGCCCCCGCCATTGCATGTCCACCGCGCCGATCTTGACCGGCTGGCCCAGGGTCTCGCTGACCCGTTGCTCTATATCGGCGCGGTAATGACCTGCAAATGGTAACAGCAGACGCACCACGCCTATCGCCACAGCGGCCAGGATGATCGTCGCAATCACCGTGGCGATGAGGCCGATCCGAAGATATTTAAGAAAACGCCGCATGATTTTTTGTGGCGGGATGACCGAGCAGGAGTTAGTTCAGCACTACATCAAACTGCTCTTGAGTATACAACGACTCCACTTGAAACCTGATCGGCCGTTTTATAAATTCCTCAAGCTCCGCCACGCTGGCGGATTCTTCATCGAGCATCAAGTCCACCACCTCTTGCGAGGCCAGCACCAGCAGCTTCTGGCTTTCGTATTGGCGCGCCTCGCGCAGGATCTCGCGGAAGATTTCATAACACACCGTCTCGGCGGTCTTCAACGAGCCGCGGCCTTTACACACCGGGCACGGTTCACACAAGATGTGTCCCAGACTTTCGCGGGTACGCTTACGGGTCATCTCGACCAGGCCGAGCGCGGAGACGCCGCTGATATGGGTGCGGGTATGGTCACGCTCCAGATATTTTTCGAGCGAGCGCAGCACCTGACGTTTGTGCTCGAGGTCCTCCATGTCTATCAGATCTATGATGATGATGCCGCCGAGATTGCGTAGCCGCAGTTGTCGGGTGATGGCGTAGGTCGCCTCGAGATTGGTTTTGAAAATGGTCTCTTCAAGATTACGATGGCCGACAAATGCGCCGGTGTTGACATCAATCGTGGTCATCGCCTCGGTCTGATCTATAATCAGATAGCCACCCGATTTAAGGGGCACGCGGGGTTCCAGGGCCTTTTGTATTTCGTCTTCGACGCCGTAGAGGTCGAAGATCGGCCGCTCGCCGGGATAGTGTTCGATGCGGGAAACCATTTCCGGCATGAATTTTTCAGCGAAGGCGGTCACTTTTTGGCAGGTCTCGCGCGAATCTATGCGCAGCTTTTCAATCTCGGCACGCACCAGGTCACGCAGTGTGCGCAGCACCAGCGGTAGGTCTTCGTGGATGAGCGCACCCGGCGGTTCGCTGCGTGCGCGCTCCTCGACCGACTGCCACAGCTTTTGCAGAAAATCCATGTCGGCGCGCAGATCCTCCTCGCTGGCGCCTTCGGCCGCCGTGCGCAGAATGTAACCACCGCCCTCCTGCGGCACGATGGCGTTCACGATATCCTTGAGGCGCTGCCGCTCCGCCAAATCCTCCAGCCGGTGGGAGACGCCGATGTGCTGCGTGTAGGGTACGAACACCACGTAGCGTGAAGGGATAGCGATCTGCATGGTGAGCCGCGCGCCTTTGGTGCCCAACGGGTCCTTGACGACCTGCACCAAAATCTCCTGGCCTTCAGTCAGCAGCTCGCTGATGCCTTCAGGCGGGGGGCGTATTTTCCCCTCCTCACCGTCCTTCGCGGCCAACAGGATATCGGAAGCGTGCAGAAATGCGGCGCGGTCCAGACCGATCTCCACGAACGCCGCCTGCATCCCGGGCAACACGCGGGCCACCCGGCCTTTGTAAATATTACCCACCAGTCCGCGCTTGTGGACGCGCTCAATAGACACGTCCTGCAATACGCCGTTCTCGACCACGGCCACACGAGTCTCGTGCGGGGTGACGTTAATCAATATTTCCATACCCATTTACAGCACCTCGATACCACAGCCGCGCAACAGCTCCGCCGTCTCAAACAACGGCAGACCCACGACGCCGGAATAACTGCCTTCCATCCGTTCAATAAAGGCCGCCGCGCGGCCTTGAATAGCATAGGCGCCGGCCTTGTCATCTGCCTCGTCACTTGCGGCATAGGCCGCGCGCTGTGCGGCGGTGATGGCCGCGAAGGTGACGTTGCTGAGGCTGATACACACCACCTCGTGTTCACACACCACCGCCACTGCCGTCAACACCTGATGACCGCGCCCGGAGAGGCGCTCCAGCATGCTGAGCGCATCCCGACGATCCTTGGGCTTGCCCAGGATTTGGCCATCCAGCACCACCGCCGTATCGGCCGCCAGTACCGGCCACGCCTGGTCCGCGACACTCCGCCGCGCCGCACGCGCCTTCTGCAAGGCCAGCCGTTGCACGTACTCCTGCGGCGATTCCAGCCCATCCCAGGTCTCGTCCACGGAGACCTCTACTACATGATAGCGGACACCGATCTGTTCCAACAATGCTTGCCGGCGCGGCGAGGACGAGGCGAGGTAAATTTGTGGCGCCATGCTCAGCGGTGATACGGGTGGCCAGCAAGGAGGCTCCAGGCGCGGTACACCTGTTCGGCGGCCACAATCCGCACCAGCGGATGGGGCAGTGTGAGCTTGGCAAGTGACCACAAATGATCCGCGCGCTGGAGACAACTTTCGGCCAGGCCCTCCGGGCCGCCGATGAGCAAGGCAACATCGTGACCGGCCTGCAGCCACTCTTTAAGCCGTTGGGAAAGTTGCGGGGTATCCCACTGCTTGCCGCGTATATCGAGGGCGATCACATGAGCGTCTTTGGGTAGAGCGGCGAGCATGCGTTCGCCTTCGTCCTGGATGGCCCGCGCCAGGTTGGCGCCCTTGCCGCGCTTGCCTGCGGTGATCTCTACCAGTTGCAGGCGGCACTCGCGCGGCAAGCGCTTGGCGTACTCGTCATAGCCCGATTTCACCCAATCAGGCATGCGCTCGCCGACCGCGATGAGGTGAATGCGCAGCGTCAGGTTCTCGTGCTGCGAGCCCGCTTGACGGCAGGCGCCCGGCGCTTGGCTGTGGTTTTTACAGGCGCGGCTGTTTTTTTGGCGGCGGATTTCTTCGCGCTCTTTTTCGGTTTACTGTCTTTCACCGAACCAGTGCCTTCCTCTATTGGCGCATCACCCCAGAGTTTTTCCAAATTGTAAAAATCGCGCGTCTGAGGAAGCATGATATGCACCACCGCATCGCCAAGATCCACCAGCGCCCACTCGCCGACCTGCTCGCCTTCCATGCCGAGCGGCGGCAAACCTTTTTTCTTGGCTTTGTCAACGACGTGATAGGCGATGGCTCTAACCTGACGATCCGAGGTTCCACTCGCGACGATCATGAGATCGGTAATATTGCTCAGGCCACGCACGTCGAGCACTTTAATATCCTGCGCCTTGAGATCTTCCAGGGCGTCTATCACCAATTTCTTCAAGCGATCGAGTCGCATTAGGTCTCCTTGTGAGCGGTTAAGTATAGATTTTCAGTGTTGATGATTTTCAACACGGACTCCGGCAACAGAAAACTCGCGCTACGCTGCTCCGCTATCAGCCGGCGGATTTGCGATGAGGAGATGTCCAGTTGGGTGATAGGGCAGAGAAAAATACCACCGGCGCTGGATGTTGTGAGCCGTTTGGGATCATCCACCCGCCGCTCTGTGAGTAATTGTCTGATCTCACCCTCAGGTTCCCCCGTCCAGCCGGGGCGGTGCGCGACCACGACGTGGGCAAGCCCCACAAGCTCCTGCCAGCGATGCCAGGTATTGAGTTTCAAAAACGCATCCATGCCCACAATAAGACAGAGTGGCGCGGCACCGAGTTCGGCGCGCAGCGACAACAGCGTATCCACAGTATAGGAAGGGCCGCCGCGCCTAAGCTCGCGGTCGTCCGCGCGCAGTCCAGGCACGCCCTTGATGGCAGCCTTGACCATGCTCAATCGTTGTCCGGCGCTGGCGGCAGGCGGACTGCGGTGCGGCGGCTGACCGGCGGGGATTAAGTGCAATTCGCTGAGTTGCAAGGCTTGCTGCACTTCCACAGCGAGGCGCAGGTGGCCGAAATGAATGGGGTCAAAGCTGCCGCCTAAGATGCCTATCATACAGGCAGTAGCGAGTAGCTAGTAGCGAGTAGCGAGGAAAAGACAGTGTGCGTTTGCTCGCTACTAGCCACTCGCCACTCGCCACTATTTTCTGACATGCCCCTCGCCAAGCACGATGAACTTCTGCGTGGTCAAACCCTCCAGCCCCACCGGGCCGCGCGCGTGCAGTTTGTCGGTGCTGATACCGATCTCCGCGCCCAGACCATATTCGAAGCCGTCGGCGAGCCGGGTGGAGGCGTTCACCATCACCGAACTAGAATCCACCTCACGCAGAAAACGTTGCGCGTGAGAAAAATCTTCTGTGACGATGGCGTCGGTGTGTTGCGATCCGTGCCGCTCGATATGTTCGATGGCCTCGTCAATATTGTTCACCACACGCACCGCGAGTATCGGCGCGAGATATTCGGTGTTCCAATCTTCCTCGGTCGCGGCCTTGGCGTTAGGCGCCAACGCGCGCGTCGCCTCGTCGCCGCGCAGTTCCACGCCGGCCTCTTGATACATCCTGGCGAGTTGCGGCAGCACGCGCGGGGCGATGTCCTTGGCGATTAATAGGGTTTCCATGGTGTTACAGGTGCCGTAGCGCTGGGTCTTGGCGTTGTAGGCGACCTTGACGGCCTTCTCGACATCGGCCTTGTCATCTATGTACACATGGCAGACGCCATCGAGGTGTTTCAGCACCGGCACCGTAGCTTCCTTGCTGACGCGCTCGATCAGGCCCTTGCCGCCGCGCGGCACGATCACGTCCACGTACTGCTTCATGCGGATCAACTCGCCGACTGCGGCACGGTCGCTGGTCTCGATGACCTGCACGACGTCTTCCGGCAGACCGGCGCGTTTGAGCCCCGCATGGATGCAGGCGACGATGGCTTGATTGGAATGCAGAGCCTCGGAGCCGCCGCGCAGGATGGCGGCGTTGCCCGCCTTGAGGCATAGCCCCGCAGCGTCGGCCGTGACATTGGGACGCGACTCGTAAATGATGCCGATCACGCCCAGCGGCACACGCATCTTGCCGACCTGGAAACCGGCCGGGCGGTATTTGAGATCGGTGATTTCACCCACCGGATCGGGCAAGGCTGCGATCTGGCGCAGTCCCTCGGCCATACTTTTCACGCGCGCCTCATTCAACTCCAGGCGATCCAGCATGGCAGTGTCGAGCCCGGCCTGGCGGGCGGCATCCATGTCCTTTTGGTTGGCCGCAAGCAGTGCCGCCTTATCCCGCTCGACGGCCTCGGCCGCCGCCAGCAGGGCGGTGTTTTTGGCCTCGGTGCCGGCCTTGCTCAAGGTGCGCGCCGCGTTCCTCGCGCGGGCTCCCACTTCTTGCATGTACTTTTTAATGTCCACTATTATAACTCTACCTGCAAAAGGTTGGGCGCGCCAGCCATCGCCAAACTCAACGCCGACAGCTCGTCCCAGGCATCGCCCGATGCAAAGCCCTTGATGACGCGGTCGGTGCAGGCGGCGCGGCGCAGCAGCCCGTGCCAAACGCGCGTCTTGTGACGCTGCAAGGCGCGATGCACAATGGGTTTGCGCTTTTCCCAGACTTTATACTTGGCGTAGATCTGCTCGGCGCGCGCCCCGTGCTCGCTCTCGTACGCCATGCCCGCAAGGCTGCGCAACTCGCGCGCCAGCGCCCATAATACCAGCACCGGCTCAACGCCTTCTTCGCGTAAGCCGTTCACAATGCGCGAGGCGCGCGCCACCTCGCCGTTCGCCGCCGCGTCCACCAGATCATAAATATCAAAACGTGCGCTGTCGGCCACCGCAGCCGATGCCTGCTCCAGGTCCAGCTTGCCTGCGCCGTAGAGCAGATATAGCTTCTCGATATCCTGCGTAGCGGCGAGCAGATTGCCCTCCGCGCGCTCGGCCAGCAGACCGCACACCTCCGGACTCGCCTGCATGCCGCGCGCGGCGAGGCGACGGCCGATCCAGCCAGGCAGGGCCTTTACTTCGACCGGCCAGATTTGTATCACCACTCCCGCCTGCTCCAGGGCGCTAAACCATTTACCCTTTTGCGTCTGCGCATCGAGCTTGGCGGTGATGACCAACAACAACGTGTCGGAAGCCAGCCGACTCGTATACTCGACCAGTGCGCCGCTGCCCGCGTCGCCGGGCTTGCCGGTAGGCAACCGCAGTTCGATCAAGCGCCGCGTGGCAAACAACGAAAGGCTGTGCGCGACCTGCCACAGCGTGTTCCAGTCAAAATCCTTACCCGCCGTCAGCACTTCACGCTCCGTATAACCTTGGGCGTGCGCCGCCGCGCGGATGGACGCGCACGACTCATCCACCTGGAGCGGCTCGTCGCCGGACACCAGATAGACCGGCGCCAGCGTGCGCTGCAAGTGGCCGGGGA
>CAYUAZ010000100.1:0-7820 GCA_964442865.1 uncultured Gammaproteobacteria bacterium | reverse complement strand
CTGCCCACCAGCGCCAGGGGCACTGCGCCCATCACCATCAGCGACTGCGTGAGGTTGCGAAAGCTGAGATACAGCAGCAACAGGATAATCGCCAGCGTGAACGGAATAACGTATTGCAGCCGTTGCTTGGCGCGCTCTAAATATTAATATTGGCCGGACCAGACGAGTGTGTAACCGGCAGGCAGTTTGACTTGATCCGCAACACGCTGTTTTGCCTCGCTCACATAGGAACCCAGGTCACGCCCTTCGATTTGCACATAAATCCAGCCGCTGAGTCTGGCGTTTTCGCTTTTAAGCATGTCGGGGCCATCGGCGATTTCAATCTTTGCCACGTCGCCTAACGCGATCTGTGCGCCGCCGGCGGCCACCACGGGCAGCAGGCGCAGCCGTTCCAGCGAGTCGCGCACCTCTTGCGGGTAGCGGATGTTGATCGGATAGCGCTCGCGCCCCTCGACGGTCTCCGCGATGTTCATGCCGCCCACGGCGGCACTGATGACCTCCTGGATGTCGGCGATGTTCAGCCCATAACGCGCGGCGGCGCGGCGGTCTATGTCAATCATGATATAACGCCCGCCGCTGACGCGCTCCGCATAGGCCGAGGTGGTGCCGGGGATGTCGCGCAAGCTGTTCTCGACCTGTTTGCTGAGTGTGTCTATCACCTGTAGATCAGGCCCGGCGATCTTCACGCCCACCGGGCTTTTGATGCCGGTGGCGAGCATGTCTATGCGCGTCTTGATGGGCATGACCCACACGTTCGCCACACCGGGAAACTGCACAACGCGATCCAGTTCCTGTTTCAGTTTTTCCAGCGTCATGCCGGGACGCCACTCGCTTTTGGGTTTGAATTGAATCAACGTCTCCAGCATCGAGAGCGGCGCGGGATCGGTCGCCGTGTCGGCGCGTCCGGCCTTGCCGAACACGCTGCGCACTTCGGGAACGGTCTTGAGGCGTTTGTGCGACTCCTGTTGACATTCCTGCACCTTGCGTATGGACACCCCCGGAAACGGCGTGCCGAGTTACATGAGACCGCCCTCGTCCAAGCCAGGCATGACCTCGCTGCCCAAACGGCTCAAGGGATACGCCATGCTCAGCACCAGCAGGACAGAAATCAGTACGGTCAGTTTGGGAATGCGCAATACCGTCTGTAACAACGGCTTGTACAGGGCGATGAGCACGCGGTTAATGGGATTTTTATGCTCAGGAATGATCTTGCCGCGAATGAAATACCCCATCAACACCGGCACCAGCGTGATGGAAAGGCACGCCGCCGCCGCCATCGCGTAGGTCTTGGTGTAAGCCAGCGGCGCGAACAGGCGTCCCTCCTGGCCTTCCAGGGTAAACACCGGAAGAAAACTCACGGTGATGATGAGCAGCGCGAAAAATAACGGCGGGCCAACCTCGGAGGCCGCGTTTTGCATCAGTTCCCAGCGGTCCACCGCACTCCCCTGCGCGCGTTCCAAATGTTTGTGCGCGTTTTCGATCATTACGATGGCGGCGTCCACCATCGCGCCCACGGCGATCGCAATGCCGCCCAGCGACATGATATTGGCATTGATGCCCTGGTAGTACATCACCAGGAACGCGGCGAGTATTCCCAGCGGCAGACTGACCACCACCACCAGAGTCGAGCGCAGATGCAGCAAAAACGCCGCGCACACCAGCGCCACGACGATGAACTCTTCAATTAGTTTTTCCCTGAGATTATCCACCGCGCGCAGGATGAGGCTGGAGCGGTCATAGGTCTCGACGATTTCCACGCCTTGCGGAAGCTGTTGCTTGATTTCGGCCAGCTTGGCCTTGACCGCAGAGATAGTGTCCAGCGCGTTGTGGCCGCTGCGCATCACGATGATGCCGCCCACCACTTCGCCCTCGCCGTTCAGCTCCGCGATGCCTTGCCGCAGTTGCGGGCCCAGGCGGATCTCGGCCACGTCTTCGAGCAACAGCGGCGTGCCGTTCTTGCTGACGCCCAAGGGTACGGCGCGCAAATCTTCGATCCCCGTGAGATAACCTTTGGCGCGAACGACGTATTCCGCCTCGGCCATTTCAATCACCGACCCGCCAACTTCCTGGCTGGCCTGTTCGACGGCGGCGCGCAATGTCGCCAGGGTGAGGTTGTAAGCGCGCAGGCGCGCAGGGTTCACCACGATTTGGTATTGCTTCACCATGCCACCCAAGGTGGCCGCCTCGGCCACGCCCGGCACGGCACGCAATTGAAACTTGAGCACCCAATCCTGCAAGCTGCGCAGTTGCGCTATGTCGTGCTTGCCGCTGCGGTCAATAAGCGCGTATTCGTAAATCCAACCCACGCCGGTGGCATCCGGTCCCAGTGCGGTACGCGCCCCCTTGGGCAGACGATCGGTCACCTGGCTCAAATACTCCAGCACGCGCGAGCGCGCCCAATAAAGATCGGTACCGTCGGCGAATAGCACATAGATATACGAGTCGCCGAAGAACGAATAACCGCGCACCGTGGTGGCGCCCGGCACCGACAGCATGGTGGTAGCGAGTGGGTAGGTGACCTGATCCTCCACCACCTGCGGCGCCTGGCCCGGGTAACTGGTCTTGATGATGACCTGCACATCGGACAGATCGGGGATGGCGTCGAGCGGCATACGCATCACGGCGTAAATACCGAAGCCACTGAGCAACAACGCCAGCAGCACCACTAACGCGCGGTTGGTGAGCGACCAGCGGATGACGGACGCGATCATGGCGCATCTCCCTCAAGCTGGACTTTAGTTACCCCCTTCTCCCCGGCATCCGGCGCGCTCAGGCGTTGCAATCCCGCCCTGAGATTACTTTCGGAATCGAGCAGAAATTGCCCTGAGGTCACGACCTCTGCCCCTTCTTCCAGACCTGAAAGAATTTCAATTCGCTCGCCGTATTCGGCGCCCGCCTCGACCGCGCGCGCCGCAAATCTGCCTTCACCCAAGGCCACCACCACCCGGCTGTCAGTGCCGGTGCGTATCAGCGCTTCGCGCGGGATACTGAGCGCCACACGCTCATCACCTGCGTAGAGGTACGCCTCGGCAAACATATTGGGCTTCAACAGCAGATCGGGATTATCGAACCGCAGGCGCATCTTGACGGTGCGCGTCACGGGGTCCGCGCTGGGGTATACGTACTCCAGTTTGCCGCGCCACAGTTTGCCGGGCAGTGCGGCGATACGCAGCTCGGCGTCCTTACCGGCGGCCAGACCGGCGGCCTGTTGCGGGAACACATCCATCACCACCCACACGCTCGACGGATCCACCAGACTCACCAGCTCCGTCGAAGATTCCACAAACATACCCTGACGCACGCCCAGCGACTCAACGACTCCATCGTCGGGCGCGTAGACCTTAATCAAGGTTTCAACCTTGCGGGTTTTATCCAGAGCGGCCACCTGCTCTTCCGCCAGGCCCAGGGAGCGTAAGCGCGCACGCGATGCACTGAGCAAAAATTTATTGCCCGACGTAACGGCCTGCAAGTATTCCTCTTGAGCGCTCGTGAGTTTGGGAGAAAATACCTCGAACAGCAGGTCGCCTTTCCGCACTTGTTCGCCTACAAAGGTAATATGTTGGCGTTCGATCCAGCCTTCATAGCGCAGATGAATATGCCAGATGCGGTCTTCATCCCAGCTCACGTAACCGACGGCGTCTATACGCCGCTTTAACGGACTGCGCTGAGCAGGCGCGGTGCGTACGCCCATATTGTTGACCATGGCAGGGGAAATGGTGACGACGGCCGCACCGTCTGACCCCGGTGTTGCAGCCGACGCATCATCGTAGATCGGGATGTAGTCCATGCCCATATCATCCTTCAGGGGCTTGTCGGCGGTGATCGCAGGGTTCATGGGGTGCCGGTAGAATTTTGGCTTCTTAGTAGAAACCGCCGGCGCTATATCCATCTTCCCCTCATTCAGCCCGTAACGCTGCACGGCCATGCCCGCCAGCACGCTCAACACGACGAGCACTGCTATTAAGATCCGCGGCTTCATGACGATTCTCCTTGCAGATACAGCAATCGGGCCTGGGCCTTGGCGCAATCCACCTGTAGACGCAGGGCTTGTAACCTGGCCTCCAGCTCGGTGCCGCGCGCGCGGATGACTTCGGAGAAGGCGCCAAAGTTGCTCTGATACGCCTTGATTGCGGCCTCGGTATTTTGCCGGGCCTGAGGAAGAATTTCGTTTTGATACGCCGTGTTGCGCTCGCCGAGCAGTTGCCAGGTGACGTAATCCGTAGCGAGGGCGTGCAGCAGGTCACGCTTGCGGTCGTCACGCGCATAACGCGCGGCATGCACCTGTTGCTGGCTCGCGGCAAGCCGCCGGTCCTGACGTTTGTCGGGGAATAGCGGCAACTCCACCGTGACCATCGCCGATACAAAATCCGTGCGCCCGCCGCCGCGCAGGCCGTAATTCACGCCCACCTCCCAGCCCGGCCGGTACTGGGCGCGCGCGATCTCGACGTCGCTCTGACCGGCGTTCACCAGCGCATCCTCTACCCGCATGAGCGGATGCGCATCCAGACGCGCCTCGATCTCGTCACGCCGCGCGGGCTCGGCGAGCACGGGAAATCCCGCAGCGAGCGGCCGCTCCAGACGATGCAAACCCAGCCACTTGGCGAGTTCGGCCTGGGCCACTGCGCGATCGGTCTCGATGCTCGCCAGCCGTTCCTTCACCATGCGCTGTTCCAGTTCCACGCTCAATAAATCTTGCGGCGTGGTAAGGCCCGCACCATACTGCGATTGCGCCACTTCAGTTAATTGTTTGAGCAACTGCTGCGACTGTTGCACCACGCTGAGGGCTTGCGTTTGGTAGTACACCTCCAGCCAACCGGCGCGCACGGCATTGAGTACGTTGCGCCGCTGCTGCTCCGCACGCGCCTGTTCGGCGTCCGACAGCGCCTCCGCCCGGCGCTGCTTGAAGCGCAGGCTGTTTCCCGGCGGGAAGGCTTGTTGTGCGCCCACCGTGAGCATGGTGAAGTCGTCGCCGGTGAGATTAAGGTTACGGGTGGGGAGGTCTTGCATGCCGAGGCTCAGCGTGGGATCGGGCAACTGGCCGTCCGCCACCGCTTGCTCCTGCTCGGCCGCAGCAAGTGCACCGTAGCGCGGCGCCAGCGGATCGGTGGCCAGCGCCAACTGTTCCGCCTCGCTCAAGCTCAGCGGGACTTTGGGGTGATCGGCGGCCATAACAGACATGGCGGTCGCCGTAAACATTACGGCAATGAAATTGACCAGACGATACTGGAACGGTTGGGACATGACGGCCCTCCTTAAAGAAAACTAAACGGATGTTTAGAAACTTACGAAAAACGCCATAGTAATTTTATGGGCCACGCTTTTCGCTTTTCGTCTCTGAAAAATGTCATGGATGACTTTTTCAGAGTTTTCTTAAGGCCAGGCGATCAGACTTGCAGGATGCAGAATCTCGTCAAGATGGGAGGATTGGCGTGCTCGGGGAGAGCCGCCGGGAGAAGAGACGCAATGTCTAAAACAGGGCTGATGCCGATGCGCGCCGACGGTGCGGGCGGCAGAAACAGGGGGTCCGCAAAACCGGCTTGATCGGAATCCTGAACATGCCGCGAGACTGCGCAGCTCATGCCGGGCTGACAATCGCTGTGACCGGCATCGGCCTGCTGCTGCACGCACTCCGGGCACATACCGGACTCGATGGCCGCAGCCTCGGCCGCCATTACGCATGGCTGCAACGCCACGGATAGCCACACCATAGCGAGCAAGGCCAGCACGCTGTGAGCGAGTGAATGACGGCGTTGACGTAAATAATGGAGCATGGGTAACTCTCGGTCGGATCCGCTACGCTTGATCCGACCTACCTTGATCCGATCCGCATAGCTTTTCTATGCTACTGCTTAAGTTACGGCCTCGCAAGAGGTGGCATTCAGCGGGCAGGCACACACTGGCCTATGGACCCGGGGCCGCACAGGGTTTGATCCGGCCAAATGGCGTTTTCCAGATTCGCGGCGCTGAGATCAACGCCCTCCAGATTCGCCCCGGTGAGATCGGCGTAGGACAGATCCGCGCCGCTGAGATGCGCATTAGTGAGATTGGCGTTACGCAGGTTCACACCCTTCATGTTCGCGCGGCTCAACTCGGCATTGCTGAGATCGCTGGAATTGAGATTGCTGTAAGAGAGGTCATTGCCCGGCATTTGGGTTTGGCGCAGATTCGCGCCGCTGAGATTGGCGTTGCGCAGGATGGCGCCGCGCAGGTCCTGGCCGACGAGCTCGACCCCTTCAAGCGCGCAGTTACTCCAGTTCACGCCGGGGTGCGGCGCGGCCTGGCAATCTGACGCAGACTTGATATTTGAATTCGGGTAATAGTAGGCCAGCAGGCCTACCCCGCCCAGCAGAACCAGTGCGATGAGCAGTTGCGGCAGATACCGTTCTCGCCGTGGGGCGGTAGCGCTGCGCAGATGAACCTTGGTCAAGCGATGCTGGATAAGCTCGACAGGTTCGGGTTGACGGCGATCGCTGAAGCGGCGCCGCTGCCGGGCAAATTCTTCTGCGACTCCTTCGCGGTCGCGGCGCTCCATGCCGCTGCGCTCGTCCTCCCAGCGTCGTGCGTCCTTGAGCCGCTGCAAGCGCTCGTCTTCATCGGCCTGCTGGCCCGGCCCACGGAGAACGGATGGGAGCAACTGGGGAAATGCCGACAATGGCTGCCATTCCTCCATGTCTACGCTCAACTCATCGCCTTCGTGAACCCGGCCAAGCAGGATATAGCGGCTCACCAGACCCGTTGGGAAGGGGCCTCGTACCTGCCCGCCACGGCGGGTATACCATAATCGCTTTGCTTGCATTGTTATCGGTCAAGCTGTATTGGACATCCCCACAGCGCTGCAAAATAGGTGCCAATAAAATGACTTTATTTGCCATCAAGCTGGGCACGAAACAGCCGATAACGTAGCACGGGGTAAATAAAATGATCTCCTTATATAGTAGCAGCATGAATACCTCCCAAGGGCCGCAGGCCACTGGTAGTGCAGTAACCCTCACCCCCCCGATAACGCCGGAGGATACCGCAGCCATTCTGCGCTCTTGGCAGACAGGGCAAATTTTTACTGCGGACGTGCTGACTCCCGGACAGAACGGCGTCACCCTGTTACGGATCAACGGTGCGCTGATCAGCACCCAGGCTGCCCTGCCGCTCACTCCCGGCCTAACCCTGCAAGTCAAGGTCGTCGCCACCGGCACCCCGCCCACGCTACAGATCGTGACGCCGGAGCCGGAGACGCCACCGGCCCCGGCGACGGCCGACACACTCAACCAGTCGTTACGCGCCGCCCTGCCCAAGCAGGCCCCTCTCTCACCCTTATTGGCCAATCTGGTCTGGCTGGCGCGGGCGGACGGCGGCAACGGGTCCGTCTTGCCGCCTGCCGTGATGGAGACGGCCCGGCAAGTATTCAGCAGCTTGTCCACGCCCCGGGAGCTTTCGACGGGCGCCGGTCTGTCGGCTTCTTTGCAGCGCTCCGGCCTGTTTTTGGAGGCTCGTCTGAGCCAGGCGGATACCACCACATTGGGAACCGATTTCAAGGCCGGATTACTACGTCTGCGCGAGGTCCTGCTAACTGCTGAGGCAACTACACCAGGCAAACCGGCACAGACGAATCCCGCTGCGTTGTCCGCACCGGCTCAAATGCCCTCTCAAAGCGGGGCAACCATGGAAGCCCGTGCCTATGCTCAAGCACACATGCCGCCCCCCGACTCGCCCCCCCTGCGCGGTGCGGCGTTGCATGCCAAGCCGGTAGCCGACCCAACACCCGCCGAACCCGGCTTGCGGGCCGCGCCCGCCGCCCACCTGTTAAGCCAAATGCAGGGGGGTCG
>CAYUAZ010000099.1:0-7837 GCA_964442865.1 uncultured Gammaproteobacteria bacterium | reverse complement strand
GCAGGGTGGTGGTCTTGCCGGCGCCGTTGGGGCCGAGCAGCCCGAAACACTCGCCTGGCCGCACGTTGAGATCCACGCCGTCCACCACCGGCACCCCGCCGTAAAACTTACGCAGCGCGCGTGCCTCGACCACGGCTTGAGTGGTTTGCAGCATAGGCCGCTAGATTCTCAGGCGTTCTACGATACGCCCATTGAGGACATGTTCCTCGATGATCTCGTCTACGTCTTCTTTATCCACATAGGTGTACCAGATGCCTTCCGGATAGACGACCAGCACTGGCCCCTCTTCGCAGCGATCCATACAGCCGGCAGTGTTGGCCCGCGCCTGGCCCGCGCCGCGCAGGCCCAGCGCCTTGATACGCGCCTTGGCGTAGTCGCGCATGGCCTGCGCGTCATGGTTTTGGCAGCAGGCCGCTCCACCCTCACGCTGGTTGGTGCAGAAGAACAGGTGATGGCGGTAGTAGGGTTCGCTCATGGAGCTAGTATTAAATAACCACTGATAGCTTGCAAGCGAAAGGGCTTGATAGTTAGTGGCGGCTATCTGATACTGTGCGGATGTCCACAGAAGTCAATAAAGCCATCGTCCGGCGTTACTACGAGCAACTCTGGAACAGTTGGGATATGGCCCTCGCCGACCAGGTGATCGCTGCGGACATCACCTTCCGCGGCTCGCTGGGCCTCAGCGTGCAGGGCATCAAGAGCTTCAAGGAATATATGGCGATGGTGCAGGGCGCCTTTCCTGATTTTCACAATGCCATCGAAGAATTGATTGCCGAGGGCGACCAAGTGGTGGCGCGTATGACCTACAGCGGTAGTCATCGGGGCGAGCTGTACGGTCTCGCCCCCACCGGCAAACACGTCACCTATTCAGGCATCGCCATCTTCCGCATCAAGGGCGGCAAGATCGCCACCGGCTGGGTGATTGGCGACGCGCTGGGCTTGATGAAACAACTCGGCGCGGTGCACGCGCCGGGGCATTGAAGTAAAAAACGCCGCATAAAGAGGGTGGGGATGCCAGCGCGGCTCAAGCCATCTCCACTTTCCGTGCGTCAACATATAAGCCCGTATGGCTATGAGACGAGCACCACCTCATAGCCAAGCATTAGATCCCCGTAATAGAAGCGAAAACCTGCGTCTCCCACGACCTTGCCAACAGTTCCCCGAGGTGTGTGAGTTTGACCTGGGCCTATTGTCGGAAACCCTGCAAGCCGAAGTGGATCACCAGGAGTGCATCGTGCGTGGCGGCGGGGTATGCCGATTCAAATTTAACGAGCGCACCAAAAAGAGGTAAGCTAAGGTCATGGACATTCGAAGCGTTTCTGCACTGGATAATTTAATCGCCGGATTCGATCAGGCGCTACGCACGGTATTTGCGTCTGCGCGCTGCAGCCGTGCTGCGCCGAAAGCACACACTGATGACGCTACGCTCAGCGCGTCGGAGAGAGCTACAGCGGCGCGGCTGATGCGTGTCAATCACGCCGGCGAGGTTGCTGCGCAAGCCCTATATCGCGGTCATGCCATCGGCGCGCACTCCCCCGCCGTTCGCGGCCAGATCGAACGGGCCGCCGAGGAGGAGAACGACCATTTAGCCTGGTGTGAGCAGCGCGTACAGGAACTGGGAAGTCACACGAGTGTGCTGAATCCGCTTTGGTATGCAGGCTCATTCGCCATCGGCGCGCTGGCCGGGCTGGCGGGTGATAAATGGGGCCTGGGTTTTGTCGCGGAGACCGAACATCAAGTCGTCAAGCATCTGGAGGAACACCTGACGCGCCTGCCCGCCGGGGATGTGCAGAGCCGAGCCATCCTGGAGCAGATGCGCCAGGACGAGGCGCAACACGCGACGGTGGCTATCGAGGCCGGTGGTGTGGAGTTGCCGGAAATGGTGAAGAAGGCGATGGCGCTGACATCTACGGTAATGACCCGCAGCGCCTATTGGCTATAAACGAGACTTGGCCCTCGCCGTTGGCTTTTTCTTTTTCTTCAGTTTCACCACCCCACTCTTTTTCAGCTTACCCATCCTGGGTATGTTACGGCCGTAAAAAATCTCCGCCATTTCGTGCTTTAAGCCCTGCTTGATGAGCTTGCGCTCCTCTTGTTCGAGACCTTCCTTGACCGTACCGAACAGGTAGTTGTTGAGGTCGAACTCTTTGAGCAGCATCTTGGTGTGGAAGATATTTTCCTGATAGACGTTCACGTCTATCATCTGGTAGCGGTCGCGTGTGGTCTTGGCGATGAAATTTTGGATAGAGTTGATCTTGTGGTCAATAAAGTGTTTTTTACCGGTGACATCACGGGTATAGCCGCGCACCCGGTAATCCATGATAACGATGTCGGAGTCGAAGCTGTGCACCAGATAATTCAACGCGCGCAGCGGTGAGATGCGCCCACAGGTGGACACGTCAATGTCGGCGCGGAAGGTGCTGATGCCGTTGTCGGGGTGGCTCTCGGGATAGGTGTGCACGGTCACGTGGCTCTTGTCCAGGTGTGCGACCACCGCCTCGGGCAGCGGGCCGGGGGCCTCCTCCATACTGTGCAGTGCGGCTTTAGGAATGTGCTCCTCGGAGATCAGCATGGTCACACTGGCGCCCTGCGGGTCATAGTCCTGGTGCGCGATGTTGAGGATGTTGGCGCCGATGATGTTGCACACCTCGGAGAGGATGCTGGTAAGGCGTTCGGCGTTGTACACCTCGTCAATATATTCGATGTACTCGCTGCGCTGCTTGGCGGTCTTGGCGTAGCAGATATCGTAGATATTGAAGCTCAGCGTCTTGGTCAGATTATTAAAGCCGTGTAGCTTGAGCTTCTTGAGCGGCTTCACCATGCCGGACACCTCGTAGTTCTATAAGTCATGGGCGTAGAGATCCGTTATGCTTGAGTCAGGCGGGGATGAAAAATGAATTGCACTGTGTTGCCGTCCGGGTCCTGGCAGTAAAAGCTGCGCGAGCCGTCGCGGTGGTCGCGCGGCGCGGCTTTAATGGTTACCTCACGGGCGCTGAGATAGCGGTGCCAGTCGTCCACGTCCTCGCGGCTATTGAGGACAAAGCCCAAATGATCGAGACGCTGGTGCTGCGGCGGATCGAACGCCGCAGGATTATGGTGCAGCGCAAGATTGTCTGCGCCGGAGGACAGGTAAAGATTGCTGGGGTCAGGCCGCCAATCCACCCGCATGCCCAACAGTTCAACATAGAAGCGCTCACAGCCAGGGAGGTCGTGTACCTTGAGCGCGAGGTGCCGCAACCCGCCGATGGGTTTAGGCTGTGGTGCGGTCACCGGCGCTTAGTCCGTGTTGACGACTTCGTAGTCATGGGTCAGCTCGGCGGTCTTGTTCAGCATCATGGAGACCGAGCAATATTTCTCGGCGGACAGTTCCACCGCGCGCTGCACCGATTCCGCTTTAATGTCCTTGCCGCTGACGATGTAGTGCAGATGGATCTTGGTAAATACCTTGGGCACGGTGTCGGCACGTTCGGCACTGAGCAACACCTCGCAGCCGCTGACGGCTTCGCGTTTTTTACGCAGGATGTCCACCACGTCGAAGGCAGTACAACCGCCCAGCCCCAACAGCACCATTTCCATCGGGCGCACGCCGAGGTTCTGTCCGCCCGCTTCCGGCGGCCCGTCCAGCACCACGCAGTGCCCGCTGCCGCTCTCGGCAACAAACATGCTCTGCTCCACCCATTTTACCCGCGCCTTCATGAGGCGGTATTATGCAGCTTTTTGGCCTGCGATAACATATCCGCGAGGGCCGCGCCCGGGTCGGGCGAGACCATGAAGGCTTCGCCGATCAGAAAGCTGTGCACGCCGTGGCGTTGCATCAGGACGATGTCTGCGGGCGTGTGCAGGCCGCTTTCAGTCACCGCGATACGGTCGTGCGGGATTTTATCGAGCAGATCGAGAGTGGTAGAGAGCGTGGTCTCGAAGCTGCGCAGATTGCGGTTGTTGATACCGATGAGGCGGGTGTTGAGCCGGAGCGCGCGATCCAGCTCGTCACTGTCATGCACTTCCACCAGCACATCCATATCCAGGTGCGCGGCCAGTCCGGCGAATTCGTGTAACTGGGCGTCGCCCAGGGCAGCTACGATGAGCAGGATGCAATCCGCCCCCAACGCCCGGGCCTCGTAGATCTGATAGGCGTCAATGATGAAATCCTTACGCAGCACCGGCAGTTGTGTGGCGGCACGCGCCTGTTGTAGATGGTTGTCGTCACCTTGAAAGAAATCCCGGTCGGTGAGCACCGACAGGCACGCTGCGCCTGCGCGCTCATAGGCTTGCGCGATCTCGGCGGGGCGGAAGTCGGCGCGCATCACCCCTTTGCTGGGCGATGCCTTTTTGATCTCGGCAATCACCGCCGCCTCGGGGCAAAGAATCTTCGCTTCGATGGCGGCCACAAAACCACGCGGCGCGGAAGCCTCTGCGGCGCGTTGGCTCAAGGCGCGCAAGGGCAGCGTCGCGCTGCGTGCGGCGACTTCCTCGGCCTTGCGCGTGAGGATTTTTTGCAGGATGTCAGGTGCTTGGTTCATGAATTAGGGAAGCTCTCAATAAGGAATTTCCCCCTCCCTCGATGGGAGGGGATGAGGGGGAGGAAATGTTTTAGTTTCCTACTGAAAGTTGAGTAAATCGGATCATCTCATCGAATTTATTTCTTGCCGCGCCGCTGGCGATGACTGCTTGCGCCTTGCGTACACCCTGCTCCAATGTATCGGCCAGGCCCGCGACGTAAATCGCCGCGCCGGCGTTGAGCGCGACGATGTCCAGCGCCGGGCCGGGGGTGTCGTCCAGCACGGCGCGGATCAAGCCCAGGCTTTGTTTGGGGCTGGTGACCATCAGGCTGGCCACGTCGGCGCGCGCGATGCCGAATTGTTCCGGCGTAATAACGTAACGGCTGATCTCTCCGTCCTTGAGTTCCGCGACGTGGGTGGGCGATGCGATGCTGATCTCGTCCATGCCGTCCTCGGCGTTCACCACCAGCACATGACGGCTGCCGAGGCGTGCCAGCACTTCGGCCAGCGGCGTGAGCCAGTCGTGGCTCCACACGCCGAGCACCTGGTTGCGTGCACCGGCGGGATTGGTGAGCGGGCCGAGCAGGTTGAAAAGGGTGCGCACGCCCATCTCGCGCCTTGGGCCGATGGCGTGTTTCATGGCGCCGTGGTGTTTGGGCGCGAATAAAAATCCCACGCCGGTTTTTTCTATGCACGCGGCGACCTGCTCCGGGGTGAGGTCGAGGCTCACGCCCGCCGCCTCCAGCACATCGGCGCTGCCGGACTTGCTCGATACCGAGCGGTTGCCGTGTTTGGCGACCTGGGCGCCCGCCGCGGCGGCGACGAGCGCGCTGGCGGTGGAAATGTTGAAGGTGTGCGTGCCGTCGCCGCCGGTGCCGCAGGTGTCCACCAGATGCTCGCCGTGTATCTCGATGCGGGTGGCGAGCGCGCGCATCACGCGCGCCGCCGCCGCGATCTCGGTTATGGTTTCGCCCTTCATGCGCAGACCGATGAGAAAACCGCCGATCTGGGCGGGTGTGGCTTCCCCGCTCATAATGATTTCCATTACGGCGGTCATCTCATCTTCTGACAAGTCACGCCGCTCGGTGACGGCGCGGATGGCGGATTGCATGTCCATGATAACCTCAGGAGCTAGTAGCGAGTTGCTAGTGGCGAGTAAAAACGTTTTACCTAGCCACTCGCTACTCGCCACTAGCCACTTGTTTTTAAGAAATTCCCCAGTAAATCGTGTCCACATTGGGTCAGTATGGACTCAGGATGAAATTGTACGCCCTCAACATCGAGCGTTTTGTGGCGCACGCCCATAATTTCGTCCATATTACCCTGTGCGTCCTGCGTCCAGGCGGTAATTTCCAGGCATTCCGGCAGCGATTGTTTTTCAATCACCAGCGAATGATAGCGCGTGGCCTCGAACGGATTGGGCAGGCCCTGGAACACACCCTTGCCGGTGTGATAAATCATCGAGGTCTTGCCGTGCATCAGTTCGCGTGCGTGGACGATCTTGCCGCCGAACGCCTGACCGATGCTCTGGTGGCCGAGACATACGCCGAGCAGCGGGATTTCTCCCGCGAATTGCTTGATTGCCTCCACCGACACGCCCGCCTCATTGGGCGTGCACGGCCCCGGCGAGATCACGATTTGAGCGGGCGCGAGTTTTTTGATTTCGGCGGGTGTGATCTGGTCGTTGCGATACACGCGCACATCCGCGCCCAGCTCGCCCAGGTACTGCACCAGATTGTAGGTGAAGGAATCGTAATTATCTATCATCAGGAGCATGGCGTTACCTCCGGCGTGACATCGAGACCTCTGGATGCCGTCACCGCTGCGCTCACCAATGCGCGTGCCTTGTTCATGGTCTCCTCCCATTCCGCGCGCGGCGCCGAATCCGCGACGATGCCCGCGCCCGCCTGCACGTGCAGCATGCCGTCCTTGATGAGCGCGGTGCGGATCGCTATCGCGGTGTCCATGTTGCCGTTCCAGCCGAGATAGCCTACCGCGCCGGAATAGACTCCGCGCTTCACCGGTTCCAGTTCGTCTATGATTTCCATGGCGCGGATTTTTGGCGCACCGCTCACCGTGCCTGCCGGAAAAGTGGCGCGCAAGGCGTCCAGCGCCGTCATGTCTGTTTGTAAACGCCCGGTGACGTTGGACACGATGTGCATGACGTGCGAGTAGCGCTCTACCACCATTTTCTCCGTGAGCTTCACGCTGCCGGTCTCGGCGACGCGTCCCACGTCGTTGCGCCCCAGGTCTATCAACATCAAATGCTCGGCGCGCTCTTTCGGATCGGCGAGCAGCTCGGTTTCCAGAGCGCGATCTTCTGTTTCGGTGGCGCCGCGCCTGCGCGTGCCGGCGATGGGGCGCACGGTAATCACGCCATCTTCCAGGCGCGTCAGAATCTCCGGCGAGGAGCCGACCACGTGAAAATCGCCGAGGTTAAGATGAAACATATAGGGCGAAGGATTTAAGGTGCGCAGTGCGCGATAGAAATTCAATGCGCTGCCCCGATAGGGCGCGGACAGGCGCTGTGACAACACCACCTGCATGATGTCGCCTTCCACGATGTAGTGCTTGGCGCGCACGACCGCCTGTTCAAAACCCTGCTGCGTGAAGCCGGACACGAAATCCTCTGCGCGCAGCACGTGCGTGGCGTCGTGCGGGTGCGGCGTAGCGCATTGCAGGCGTGCGACCAGTTCGTCGAGTCTGGCCTGCGCCTTGTTCCAGGCATCTTCCAGCGCCGGGTTGACGTGTATCACCAGATACAGCTTGCCGCTCAAATTATCGAACACCACCACTTCGTCCGACACCATGAGCAGGATATCCGGCGTGCCGAGCGCGTCGGGTTTGGAGCACCTGGCCAGACGTGGTTCGATGTAGCGCACCGTGTCGTAACCGAAGTAACCGACCAGCCCGCCGGTGAAGCGCGGCAGCCCCGCTGCAGGCGCGATTTTGTAGCGCGCCTGAAACTGCTCGATCCAGGTCAGCGGATCGCCATCTGTCACCTGCTCGATTATAGCGCCGTCTTTCTCCACGCTGATGTCGTGGCCGAAGACGCGCACGAGGGTGCGGCACGGCAGACCGATGATGGAGTAACGCCCCCACTTCTCGCCGCCCTGCACCGATTCGAATAAATAGGAGTATGGCGCGTCTGCGAGTTTGAGATAGGCGCTGAGCGGTGTGTCGAGGTCGGCGCAAACCTCGCGTACCAGCGGGATGCGGTTATAGCCCTGGCGCGCCAGGGCGGCGAAGAGTTGTGGTGTCATGGTCGCTGCTCAAGGGTGCATCTAAAAATGCGTCTTTTGTCTTTATGCTGCGTTGGAATTCTACTCGAAATGCTC
>CAYUAZ010000098.1:0-7839 GCA_964442865.1 uncultured Gammaproteobacteria bacterium | reverse complement strand
GCGGGGTCTTCTCCCTTGTGGCTGGCGACTGCCCGGTGTCCGAGTCGGTCCTTGAATTGAATTTTTTTTTTCCTTTTGCCGGCCTCGTCACCTTCGGAACCGCCGACGCGTTGCGCGAGGTGGCCCGCCTGGTTCCCCTCGAGCGCATGCTGGTGGAAACCGTTTCGCCTTATCTCGCGCCGGTGCCGCATCGCGGTAAAACCAATCAACCGGCCTACGTGCGCCACGTCGCGGAATTCATCGCCGAACTGCGGGGGGAGTCGCTGGAGACCATCGCCGACATCACCAGCGGCAATTTCTTCCGCTTATTTAAAGGTGCGGCGCGCTGAAACGTCGGGACGGGATTTAGTAATCCAAAATCAGGCGAACCGCCAAGACGCCATGTACGCCAAAAAATCTTTTTTATGATTAAAAATCTTGGCGCCTTGGCGGTTAAATTTTTATTTAAGCCGACCCGTCCAAATATTTTTCCGCGTCCAGCGCGGCCATGCAGCCGGTGCCGGCGGAGGTGATGGCTTGGCGGTAGACGTGATCCGCGACGTCGCCGGCGGCGAACACGCCGGGTACGCTGGTGGCCGTGGCGTTGCCGTTCAAGCCGGTATTCACCTTGATGTAGCCGTTGGCCATGTCCAACTGGCCTTCGAAGAGGCCGGTGTTGGGGCTGTGGCCGATGGCGATGAAGACGCCTTGCAAAGACAAATCGCGGGTCTCGCCCGTGTTCATATCTTTAAGACGCACGCCGTTCACGCCGGCCTTGTCGCCCAACACCTCGTCGAGGGTGTGGTTCCAGATGATCTCCACGTTGCCGTGCTCGCTCTTCTCCCGCAATTTGGCGGCGAGAATTTTTTCACATTTGAAACTGTCGCGGCGATGTACCACGGTGACTTTCGCGGCGATGTTGGAAAGATACAGCGCCTCTTCCACGGCGGTGTTGCCGCCGCCGATCACCGCGACCTGCTTGCCCTTGTAGAAAAAACCGTCGCAGGTGGCGCACCCCGACACACCACGGCCCTTGTAAGCCTCTTCCGACGGCAGGCCGAGATACATCGCCGAGGCGCCGGTGGCGATAATCAGCGCATCGCAGGTGTAAACGCCGCTGTCGCCGGTGAGCTGGAACGGACGTTGTTGCAGTTCGGCCTTGTTGATGTGGTCAAAGATTATCTCGGTGTGAAAGCGTTCGGCATGCTCACGCATGCGCTCCATCAACGCCGGGCCTTGCAGGCCATGCACATCCCCCGGCCAGTTGTCCACGTCGGTGGTGGTCATGAGCTGGCCGCCCTGTTCGAGGCCGGTGACCAGCACCGGATTGAGATTGGCGCGCGCGGCGTAAACGGCCGCAGTGTAGCCGGCCGGGCCGGAGCCGAGGATGAGTAAACGGCAATGTTTGGGGGTGTTCATGCGTCAGACTTCCAGATATGGGGTTACGCATGATAAACGTCAATGGGGCGAGTGGCTACCCGGTCCCTTATCCCTCATTACCCAAATCACTCCCCCTTCATAGAAAATCAACTATTTACCGGTCTCCCCAATATGAGCGTCGACGTGTATCAAAAAAGGCCAAAATGGCCTGAATTGAACACATCTTGAGTGCGCGTGCAGACCACTGACCATTTTCGAAATGGCTAAAGTGTTTACCCGCAGTAGTTTATATACTACAATTAGCTTGTAATGATCGAGATAAAGCAAACCGAACCATTTCGAAAATGGCGAACGCGGATCAAGGATGCACGGGCACGTGCCTTGATCGCGTCACGCCTGGACCGCCTCGCCTTTGGTCATGCGGGGGACGTGGGGAGTCTGTAGGGCAGGGGATTAGCGAATTACGCATCCACTACGGCCCCGGATACCGCATCTACTTCCAGAGGCGGCGGGGCATGATCATCGTCCTGTTGTGCGGCGGCAATAAGAGCACGCAAGCGAAGGACATCAAGACTGCAAAGCGCCTGGCTGATGAATGGAGGGAATGAAATGACTGGAAAACTGACTACCTATGATCCCGCTGAGGATTTGACTTCTGACGCAGCGATTGCGACCTTCATGGCCGAAGCGTTCGAGACGAACGACGCCGCCTACATCGCGCACGCGCTGGGGGTCGTTGCGCGCGCTAAAGGCATGGCTCAGATTGCGGGCCAAACCGGACTTTCCCGCGAGCAGCTTTACCGCTCTTTCAGCGAGAACGGCAACCCGACCTTGAAGACGACGCTGGCTGTCATGAAGGCCCTGGGCATCGAGCTAACTGCTAAGGTTCCAGTCGTCGCGTAACCTTGCAGAAACTAGCGAAAAAGGGGGGTATCTCACCCCTTAAACAAAGAGAGTTTCTAGTTTTGACGTCCTCCGGCAATGGCGTAGATCTGTGGTCGGGTACTGGAGTTGATAGCGGAATCGCGCGGTTCCCGGGGATTGATCGTAATCTCGGTGAAGAAACTGGGGCTGGGGCGCAGGGCGAACCGGTTGACGTAGTCCTCCAGCCCGGCCAGGGTGTCGCGCATGCGAAGCTCATTGTTCCGGCTGCCGGTAACGCGGTGGATTTCAGTTTTTCTAGGATCAGTGTTCATGGCTGTCTATCCAATAAGGATAACGGCAGGCGCCGAACAAACTTGAGGTTGCCGGCCGAATGAATTCGACCCTACTTTTACCGGCGTCTTCCCAGGGCGGGTCTGGCGGCATACACTACTGCGTGCGAATGAACCGCACCTACGCCCAGGAGCTTTGCCATGCAGATTTTTCGCACCCGGATGACCACCCACGAGGACTTTTGCGAGAGTGGCTTGAAACGCGCCTTGAGCGCCTTCGACCTTACGCTGCTCGGCATTGGTGCGATCATTGGCACGGGCATCTTCGTGCTCACCGGTACCGCAGCGGCCAATCAGGCGGGGCCGGCGGTGGTGCTGTCGTTTGTGGTGTCGGGCTTCGCCTGCGCCTTCGCAGCCTTGGCCTATGCGGAACTGGCCGCCAGTCTGGGGGGCTGTGGCAGCGCCTACGGTTACAGCTACGCGGCGCTGGGTGAGGGTGTCGCGTGGTTGGTAGGTTGGATGTTGATCCTCGAATACGGCATGGCGACTGCGGCCGTGGCAAACGGCTGGTCGGGTTATTTTAATAACGCCCTGGTTGCGATCGGCCATCCCTTGCCGGAGATGCTGATGCTCGCGCCTAGCCAAGGTGGAATCATCAATCTGCCGGCGGCGGCGATCGTGGCAATGCTTTCTATTTTACTCATCATAGGTGTCAAGCAAAGCTCCCGTTTCAACGCCGCGTTGGTATTCATCAAACTCCTCACCATCACTGTGTTCATCGGGGTGGCGGTGTTTCACGTCAATCCCGCGCTGTGGGACCCGTTCATGCCTTTCGGCTGGTTCAGCATGGGCGCCGAGGGAAAACCGGTAGGCGTGTTGGCGGGTGCAGCTATCGTGTTCTTCGCCTATGTCGGCTTCGACGCGGTCACCACCGCCACGGAAGAGGCTCGCAACCCGCAGCGCGATGTGCCGATCGGCATCCTCGCTTCACTTGCGTTTTGCACCCTGATCTACATCGTGGTGTCGGGGTTGCTGACCGGCATCGTTTCATACAAAGATCTTAACGTCTCCTCGCCGGTCGCTCACGCCATGCAGTTGCTGGGGATCAACTGGGCTTCGGCCCTGATAGCGACGGGCGTCATCACCGGCCTTACCACGGTGATGCTGGTGTTGTACTATGGGCTCACCCGCATTATCCTCGCCATGTCGCGCGACGGTCTGCTGCCGCCGTTTTTCAGCGCTGTGAACGCCAATACTCAGACTCCAATCCGCGTCATTATTCTGTGTGGGGCCATTATGTCTACGACTGCCGGCTTGGTGCCGCTGGGCGAGCTTGCCGAGCTGGTCAGTATCGGCACCTTAAGCGCCTTTGTCATTGTCTGTATCGGCGTCATCGTATTGCGTAGCACACAACCTCATATTCAGCGTCCCTTCACGATCCCCTTTCACCCACTGATCCCGATCTTGGGGGTGCTTTCGTGCGGACTGTTGTTGGCCGCGCTGCCAGCGGTGACCTGGAAGCGTTTCGGGATCTGGATGTTGATTGGCATTATCTTTTATTTTGTCTACTCCATGCGCAACAGTCGGCTGGCGAAAGTAGCTGTGGGGCGCTGAGCCTAGCCTGAAGAAGCTAGACACTTATGAAATGTGACCATTTTGTGAGGACTGCTGAGCCTGCAAAACGTATCCTTACCCGATAGTATGGGTGGGAATTCGAGAGAGTTATGAGTAGCAACGCAACAGTGGGCACGCCCAATAGTCGCTGGCTCAAAGTGGCCATCTTGTTGGTTTTCATAGCGGGCTTCGCCGCCTTTTTTATCTTCGGTGGTGCGCAATGGCTGAGTCTTGAGACGATCAAGCTTCATCGCGCCGAGTTGCTGCAATTCACGGCGAATAATTATTTCACCATGCTGCTGTTGTCCGTGCTGGTGTACGCCGCCGCGACGGCCTTGAGCATTCCGGGCGCACTGCTGCTATCGCTGACCGTGGGGTTTTTATTCGGCCGCTGGGTGGGCACACTGGTCATCGTGTTGGCCGCAACGGTAGGGGCAACTCTGGTGTTTCTCGCCGCACGCTATTTATTTGCCGAGGCCGCGCAGCGCAAGGCCGGAGGGCTCGCCAAAAAAATGATTGAGGGCTTCAAGGAAAACGCCTTCAATTATTTGCTGTTCCTACGTTTGGTGCCGCTGTTTCCCTTCTGGCTGGTCAATCTGGCGCCCGCCTTCACGCCCATCAAACTGCGTACCTATGTGGCCGCTACCGCCATCGGCATCATCCCCGGCAGTTTTGTGTTCGCTAATCTGGGACAGTCTTTGGGGCGTATAGACTCTGCCGGACAACTGATATCCGCTGAAACTCTCGCCGCATTCGTCTTATTGGGAGTGCTTGCCCTGGCGCCGGTGGCAATAAAAAAATTGAAAATGAAAAAGGAAGGGGTCATCCGCCGGTGAACACATGGAAAAGATGCCAATGAATTTTTGGAGAATCGTTGCGTCGTTTGCTGTTTTGTTACTGCTGGCAAACAGCGCGCACGCGGAGGATCACAAGCTGGTGCTCACCGGCTCCAGCACGGTCGCGCCGCTGGCGCTGGAGATCGGCAAGCGCTTCGAGCAACACAATCCCGGAGTGCGGGTTGATGTTCAATCGGGCGGCTCGTCACGCGGCGTGGCCGATGCCGGTTCCGGGCTGGCGGACATCGGCATGGTGTCGCGCGCGCTCAAGCCGGAAGAAAACAATTTGGTGGCTTACACCATCGCCATGGATGGCGTGGGCGTCATCCTGCATAGCAAAAATCCGCTGCAGTCGCTGACCGATGAGCAGATCAAGGCGATTTACACCGGCCAGATTACCAACTGGAAAGAACTGGGTGGTCAAGACATGCGCATTACCGTGGTAAACAAGGCGGAAGGCCGCTCGACGCTGGAGCTGTTCCTGCATCACTTCAAACTGAAGAACAGCGAGATCAAGGCCCGTGTCGTCATCGGTGACAACCCGCAGGGTATCAAGACCGTGGCGGGCAATCCGGGTGCGATTGGTTATGTCTCTGTCGGCGCCGCCGAATATGAAGCGGCGCAGGGCACGCCCGTCAAACTGCTGCCCATGGCAGGTGTGGCGGCCACCGTGGCCAATGTGCGCGCTGGCCGCTTCCCCTTGTCGCGCCCGCTGAACCTGGTGACCCAGGGTGAGGCGAACGGGTTGGCCAAGCGCTTTCTCGACTTTGCAGGCTCAAATGCAGTTCATGATCTGGTCGAAGCCCAGTTTTTCGTCCCGCTGGCACGCTGACCGGCGGCTCGCCCCGCTGCTGGCCTTGCTGGCGGCGGCCTCGGCGTTGATACTGCTGCTGGTGCTGGCGTTTCTGCTGCGTGAGGCATGGCCGGTGTTGAACGGAGACGGCTGGCGGCACCTCTTCAGTGATGAGGGCTGGTACCCGCTCGAAGGGCGCTTTGGTTTACTGCCCATGGTGTGGGCGACGCTGGCGGCGGCGTTCGGCGCAATACTGCTGGCGGCGCCGGCCGGATTGGCGAGTGCGATCTTCGTGTGTTTCCACGCCCCTCCGCAACTCGCCAAATTGTATCGCGCGATACTTGCCCTGCTGGCCGGCATTCCTTCGGTGGTGTACGGATTATGGGGGCTGACCGTGCTGGCGCCGCTGATTGCGCGCTGGCAACCACCCGGCGCGAGTCTGCTCACCGCCATCCTGATTCTCGCGTTGATGATTCTGCCCACGGTGGCGCTTACCAGTGCGGCCGCGCTGAACGCCGTGCCGAGGTCATTGCTGCAAGGCGCGGCGGCGCTGGGACTGACGCGCAAGGGCATCATTCTCGGCGTCGCCGTGCCGGCGGCGCGCAGCGGCATCCTCGGCGGCGTGTTGCTCGCCACCGCCCGTGCGCTGGGCGAGACCATGGCGGTGCTGATGGTGGCGGGTAATGTGGTGCAGAATCCAACCGGCCTGTTCGAGCCGGTGCGGGTGCTGACCGCGAATATCGCACTCGAAATGGCCTATGCCACCGGTACGCACCGGGCCGGTCTGTTTGCCTCCGGCCTGATGTTGACGCTGCTGGTGCTGGTGTTGGCCACATTGGCGGCGCGGGGGACACGCGATGCGCAGCATGTCTGATAGTTTGTTCACAGTCGCTATTTGGGGCGCTGCTGTAGTAGTAGCATTTGCCTTCCTGTGGGTGCTGGGTGATCTAGTCTGGCAAGGTGCATCACACCTCTCTTGGGACTTCCTGGTGAGCGAGCCGGTGAACGCGGGCCGCGCGGGCGGTATCGCACCCATACTGGTGTCCACGCTGCTGATTCTCGCGGTGGCGCTTGCCGCCGCGGTTCCGCTGGGATTGGGCGCCGCCGTGTGGCTGGCCGAATACACCCGGCGCGGCGGCGCGCTGGGGCGAAGCATCCGCCTCAGTCTCGACGTGCTGGCGGGTGTGCCATCCATTGTATTCGGGCTGTTCGGCAACGCCTTTTTCTGCGTATTCCTTGGACTCGGTTTCTCAATTCTATCGGGAGGACTGACACTGGCCTGCATGATACTGCCGATCTTCATCCGCACCAGCGAGCTTGGGCTGGCCGCCGTCACCCATGACTGGCGCCACGGCGCGGCGGCGCTGGGCATGACGCGCGCCACCGCCTTGTGGTATATCCTGCTGCCGGCGGCTGCGCCGGCCATTGCCGCCGGCCTCATGCTCGGCATCGGTCGCGCCACGGCGGAGACGGCGGCGCTGATCTTCACCAGCGGCTATGTGGATCGCATGCCGGAATCGCTCACCGATTCCGGCCGTGCCCTGGCCGTGCATATTTACGACTTATCCATGAACGTCACCGGCGGCGACGGCGCGGCTTACGCCTCGGCCCTGGTGTTGGTTATGCTGATCGTGATCATCAACGCAGGCGCACTTGGCCTCTCTGATCGCTGGCTGACACGGAGGATAGCAACGTCATGACGATATCAAAACCCGAACTACCGATCACTTACACTGTCGGCGATGTCGCATCCGGGCCACCGTGCTGCGAGCCGATGCCTCATCTGCGCATCGCCAACCTCTCCGTCGCCTACGGCGCCACCACCGTGCTCGACGATGTGTCGCTCGACATCTACAAGGGCTGCATCACCGCGCTGATCGGTCCCTCGGGATGCGGCAAGACCAGTTTTCTGTACGCGCTTAACCGGCTCACCGATCTGGTGCCGGGTGCGCACGTGCGCGGCCGCGTCCATCTTGATGACGTTGATGTGCTCGATCCCCGCCTCGACGTGCTGACGCTGCGGCGCCGCATCGGCATGATCTTCCAGAAACCGAATCCGTTTCCCCTCTCGATCCGGAAAAAC
>CAYUAZ010000097.1:941-7866 GCA_964442865.1 uncultured Gammaproteobacteria bacterium | reverse complement strand
GGACGGACTTATTCAGAGCTTCATTTGAGGGATCTGGCCGTGGAACAAAATCTTAAACAGGGGCAAACGGCGGCTGCCGGGCTACTGCTGTCGGTGGTCGTGCCCGCTTTCAACGAACAGGCGGTGCTACATGAATGTCATAGCCGTCTTTCCAAAGTCTTAGACGCCCTCGGCGTTCACGCTGAGATCGTTTTTGTAAACGATGGAAGCACAGACGATACGCCGGAGGTGTTGTACCAGTTGAGGGAGCAGGACCCGCGAGTCGCGGTCGTCGAGTTGAGCCGCAATTTTGGCAAGGAGATTGCGCTAAGTGCTGGATTGGATCACGCCCTGGGTGAGGCGGTGGTAGTGATAGATGCAGATCTGCAGGATCCTCCGGAATTGATTCCAGAGCTGATAAAGCAGTGGCGCGACGGCTACGATGTGGTCTATGCGACACGTGTCGCGAGAGACGGCGAGACCTATCTGAAAAAGGCGACGGCAAGCGCTTTTTATCGCCTGATTCAGAACGTCAGCCGGGTCAAGATACCGGCGGATACCGGCGATTTCCGTCTGCTGAGCCGCCGCGCGGTGGATGCGCTCAAGCAATTGCGGGAACAGCACCGCTTTATGAAGGGCCTGTTCTCCTGGATAGGTTATCCGCAAAAGTCCGTGCCGTACCGCCGTGATCCGCGCTTTGCGGGCGAAACGAAGTGGAATTATTGGCGGTTGTGGAATTTGGCCTTGGAGGGCATCACCTCTTTTACCATCGCCCCGCTGAAGCTGGCGTCCTACATAGGAGTGCTCACGTCGTTGGCGGCATTTATCTATGCGCTTAGGGTGATCTACAAAACATTGGTATATGGAGACCCCGTGCAAGGTTTTCCCTCATTGATGGTGGTGGTGTTATTTTTGGGAGGGGTGCAACTCCTCACGCTCGGCGTGATAGGCGAATATCTTGGGCGCATGTTTGACGAGACCAAAGGCAGACCTTTGTATTTTACCAAGGCCTATCACCCGCCTAAAATTCAGTCGAGTTAGGTGACATAGAATAGGGCAAACCCCCGCCCCTAATCCCTACTATGGCTAAACCCCTAATTTTGATAGACGCCTCGTCTTATCTCTACCGCGCGTTTCACGCGCTGCCTCCATTGGTGACCTCGAAGGGGCAGCCGACGGGCGCGGTGTACGGCGTCATCAACATGGTGCGCAAGCTACTGGCCGATTACGAGCCCGACTACGTCGCGCTGGTGTTTGACGCCAAGGGCAAGACCTTTCGGGATGATCTGTACCCTGAATACAAGGCGCACCGGCCCAGCATGCCGGATGATCTGAGCGTTCAGATCGAACCTCTGCACGCGATTATACAGGCCTCGGGCTTGCCGTTACTCATGGTGGAAGGCGTCGAGGCCGACGATGTCATTGGCACGCTGGCCGCGCAGGCGGCGGCGCAGGGTATCCCGGCGCTGATTTCCACCGGCGACAAGGATCTTGCGCAACTGGTCAACGAACACGTCACACTCATCAACACCATGTCGAATCAGCTGCTCACCCCGGCCGGCGTCGAGCAGAAGTTCGGCATCCCACCTAATCTGATCGTGGACTATCTCACCCTGGTGGGCGATCCGGTGGACAATGTTCCCGGTGTTGCCAAGGTCGGCCCGACCACGGCGGTGAAATGGTTGAAGCAATATGGCTCGCTAGCCAACATCATCGCGCATGCCGATGAGATCAAGGGCAAGGTCGGCGAGAACCTACGTGCCGCGCTGCCGCAACTGCCTAAGTCACGCGAATTGCTTGTCATCAAATGCGATGTACCGCTTGTGACGTACAAGGACGTACTAATGTCGCGGGAGGCAGGAGGCCGGGAGCGACCCGTGTCTGTTACCGATCTTAAGCGGCATTCCCCGCAACCGGAAATCTTGCGCGAGTGGTATACCCGTCTGGAATTCAAGGGCTGGCTCAAGGAGTTAGAAAAAGGTGAGGCGTTAGGCGTGGGAAAAACAGTGAGGCGTGAGGGGTTAGGCGTGAGGCGTAACACCTCACGCCTCACTCCTCACTCCTCACAGGTTTCAAGCCCCTCACCCGTGCAAATAATCACCAACTCCACGCAGTTCGAGGAGTGGTTTGCCAAGCTGGAACAGTCCCTACTCATTTGTATGGGTGTACAGACGGACTCTGGCGATTACATGCAGGCCAAGATCGTCGGCCTTTCCTTTGCATTGCCCGATATGGCCGTTTATATCCCGCTGGGCCACACCTATCTCGATGCGCCGCAGCAGTTATCACTAGATAATGTACTTAAGCATCTGCGCCCGCTGCTTGAAGACGACAGCCGGCCGAAACTCGGGCACGATCTCAAATACACTATGTGCGTGCTGCACAATCACGGCATCAAGCTTGCGGGTCTTTGTTACGACTCCATGCTGGAGTCCTACGTGCTGGACAGCACGGCGACGCGGCATGATCTCGATTCACTCGCCTACAAATATCTCGGCGGCAGGCGTTCCAATTTCGAAGAATTCGCCGGCAAAGGCGCGAAGCGACTCAGCTACAATCAGATTCCCATAGAGCAGGCGGCCGCCCATGCCGCGGAAGACGCCGCGCTTACGTTGCGGCTGCATGAGACCTTGTGGCCCAGAATCACCGCGTTGCCCGGTTTGCATAAGCTCTACACCGACATCGAGATGCCGCTTGCGGCGGTGCTGGCGCGGATGCAACTGAACGGCGTGCGCATCGCCGCCGCGATGCTGCACAGTCAGAGCCAGGAGCTCGCCGTGCGCTTGCAGGAACTCGAGCGGCAGGCCCACGACGTGGCGGGACAGCCGTTTAACCTCGGCTCGCCGATGCAGATCCAGGAAATACTCTATGACAAGATGGGTCTGCCGGTGCTACAGAAGACGCCCAAGGGCCAACCCTCCACCGCCGAGGCGGTGTTGCAGGAACTGGCGCTGGACTATGCGTTGCCCAAACTGATACTCGAACATCGCGCGCTCAGCAAACTCAAATCCACTTACACGGATACCTTGCCGGAACAGATCAATCCCCGCACCGGACGGATACACACCTGGTACCATCAGGCGGTCGCCGCGACGGGGCGGTTATCATCGGCCGATCCCAACCTCCAGAATATTCCCATACGCACCCAGGAAGGCCGCCGCATCCGCCAGGCCTTCATCGCCGAACCGGGTTACAAAATTCTCGCCGCCGATTACTCGCAAATCGAATTGCGCATCATGGCGCACCTGTCCGGTGATGAAAGATTGATACGCGCCTTCGCCGAGGCGGCCGACATCCACCAGATCACCGCCGCCGAGGTGTTCGGCGTGCCGCTTGCGCAGGTCAGTGCCGACCAGCGGCGCAGCGCCAAGGCGATCAACTTCGGTTTGATCTACGGCATGTCATCATTCGGTCTCGCCCGCCAGCTCGGCGTGGATCGCGGCGCGGCGCAGGACTATATCGACCGCTACTTCAGGCGCTACCCCGGCGTGCAGGCCTTCATGGACAGCACCCGCATCCAGGCCCGCAAGCTCGGCTACGTCGAGACCCTGTTCGGCCGCCGTTTGTATCTGCCGGAGATTAACGTGAGCAACGCCCAGCGCCGTCAATACGCCGAGCGTACCGCCATCAACGCCCCCATGCAGGGCACTGCGGCCGACATCATCAAACTCGCCATGCTGCACGTGCAGGCGTGGCTGGATAGTGAGACGTTAGACGCCAGGATGATTATGCAGGTGCATGACGAACTGGTCTTTGAAGTCGCCGAGCAGGCTTTAGAGCAGGCCCAAGAACCTATCCGGCGCTTGATGTCCGAAGTGGCGAAACTTTCAGTGCCTCTGGTGGTGGATATTGGAGTAGGAAATAATTGGGATGAGGCCCATTGATCTGGCCATGCCTCTGGGGCACAATTAAAACAATGGAGGATTCACATGATGAACCCAAGACACCCCCCCGCGCATCACATATCAGCTCTGTTTTTGTGGATACTCGCCACCCTGGCGCCGGTGTGCGCCTACGCCGCAGCGGGCGATCTCGATCCCTCCTTCGGCAGTGGCGGCAAGGTCGTCACTAATTTCTTCGGCAGCTCGGACGAAGCCAACGCCGTGGCGCTGCAAGCCGATGGCAAGATCGTGGTGGTGGGGGAAAACGGCACGGACTTTCTGGTGGCGCGTTACAACACCGACGGCAGCCTGGATTCCAGCTTTGGCACGGGCGGCAAGATTACTACTGATTTTGGGGCGGAGGATACGGCTCAGGCCGTTGCGATTCAGCCTGACGGCAAGATCATAGTAGTGGGCCACATTGTCAACGGCAGTATCTCAGACTTCGCCTTGGCGCGTTACAACCCTAATGGTAGTCTGGACACTGGTTTTGGCGGCGGCGGCAAACTGATCACTGATTTTGGCGGGTACGATGCTGTCTTTGCGGTAGCCTTACAACCGGACGGCAAGCTCATCGCAGGAGGAGGCTCTATCACCCCCAGTAACCTGGGTGATTTCGCCCTGGCTCGCTATAACTCGAACGGTACGTTGGATTTGAGCTTTGGCGTCGCGGGCCTGCAGAGAACCAGTTTTGGAGCGTTTGAGGTGACTGACGCTCTTGCACTCCAATCCGACGGCAAGATTTTGGCTTCGGGATTTACCGCTACTGTCAGCCTGAGTGACGCTAATTTTGCGCTGGCTCGCTATAACAGCAACGGCACGCTGGACACCGGCTTCGGGCTGGGAGGCGGTGTCACCACCGACTTCGGCGGTTTCGATGATGCGTCAGGTATCAAGCTGCAAGCAGATGGCAAGATTGTTGTGGCGGGGTACACTGGTGGCAGTGGAGGGCTGATCACCGGTGATTTCGCTATGGCTAGATACACCCCCAGCGGCAATCTGGATACAGGCTTCGGTACGGGCGGCAAAGTAGCGACGGACTTTGGTGCAGACGATGGAGGGGCGGGGTTGGCCATCCAGGCCGATGGAAAAATAATTGCTGTGGGCGTGACTGGGAACACCGCCAACGGCAACTTCGCCTTGGCGCGCTACAACACTAATGGAAGTTTGGACACCACCTTTGGCTCAGGTGGCAAGCGCACTACCGACTTCGGGCGTGCTGAGTATCCGAAAGATGTCGTCCTTCAACCCGACGGCAAATTCGTCGTGGTAGGCGCCAGTTTCAATAGCAGCGTCAGTGACGGCGACTTCGCCATTGCCCGTTACCTGGGCGACTCCGGCCTGCCCCAGCCCGGCTGGTGGTGGAATCCCGACCAAAGCGGCCGCGGTTTCACTATCGAAGTGCGGGGCAACAACCTGTTCATGGCCGGCTATCTGTATGCCGCTGACGGCCGCGCCACCTGGCTGGTCTCCGGCGGCCCCATGACTAATGTCAGCAGCTACAGCGGCCCGCTGATGGCCTTTGGCGGCGGCCAGACCCTTACCGGCCCGTATAAACCCAACACACCGACGAACTCTAATGCGGGTACCCTCACCCTGCAATTCAGCGATGCGAGTCATGGCACGCTCACCTGGCCGGGCGGGACGATGTCCATTGAGCGATTCCCGATAGGCTCTGGCACAGCCAGTTTCCAGCCCGAGTCCGGCTGGTGGTGGAACGAAGCCGAGAGCGGGCGCGGCTTTGCCATCGAGGTGCAGGGCAACAACCTGTTTATGGCGGGTTATATGTACGATGGCGGCGGCAATCCGATCTGGTATGTCTCACCGGGCGGCATGGTCTCGCCCACGCTCTATCAAGGCAGTTGGCTCCAGTTTGCCAATGGCCAAACCTTGACCGGGACGTATAAACCGCCCAGCCAGCCGCCCGCTAATGCGGGTGCGGTAACCCTTCAGTTCACCAGCACTGCAACAGCCATCCTCACCTTGCCCGATGGCAGGCAGATTCCCTTGACGCGGTTCCTGTTTTAAAGAGGGCTGTAGCCTAAGTAATTGAAATAAAACGATTCATAAATCGTAATGGCGGAGTGAACTTTTTTGCGGTAGCTTAGTCTTATGTTGTGAGCGCTTGGCGCTCCCCGTTTTCTCCCTAAACGGGTTAATTGTCCGGTGTCCCCCAACCCGGACAATTGTTTGGCCCCGGTTCTTCCCCCCTTAGAACCGGGGCTTTTTTTATAGTTCCAGCCAGCTCGCCAAACGCTTTTTCGCTTCGTCTATACCTATTTTCTTTAAGACAGAGAACGCCTGCACTTCAAAAAGCGGCTGAGATTCACCATCCTGTTTGTCATAGCCGGGGTAACGCTGGGCTAAGCCCGCAGTTACGTTGCGTAACGCGAGGTGCATGGCGGATCGGCTCAACTTATCGGCTTTGCTGAGCAGGATGTAGACCGGTAGCCCCCCCTCGAAACAGGTGTCGAGCCACTCCAGGTCCGCCGGGGTCATGGGATGGCGGATGTCCATGATGAGCACCAGGCCGCACAGCGATTGCCGGTCTGCCAAATACTGCTCCAGGGTATGTTTCCAGTGGCGCCGACTCTGTTCCGGGGCCTTTGCATAACCGTAGCCGGGGAGGTCCACCAGGCGGCGCTGTGGCCCCAGTTCAAAAAAATTGAGCTGCTGGGTGCGGCCGGGGGTTTTGCTGACACGCGCCAGCGCCTGTATCCCGGTGAGGGCGTTGATGGCGCTCGATTTGCCCGCGTTGGAGCGGCCTGCGAAGGCGATCTCCCTCCCTTCATCGGGAGGCGCCTGGGCGAGGGTGTGAGCGCCGGTTATAAAGCGCGCGATGGGAAAGCGTGGCGGCATGGGTGGAAAAAAGTGAGGCGTTAGGCGTGAGGCGTGAGGGGTGAGAGGGTAGGGTGGGCACCGCTTCTGTGCCCACCACTTGTATCCGTCACTACCGCGTGGGCACATAAGGCGTGCCCACCCTACGTCTGATCCTTCTCACGCCTCACCTTCACTTAGGTCCCGCGCCGTAGATATACTTCGCAACCGTCGCCAAATCCATGCTG
>CAYUAZ010000097.1:0-931 GCA_964442865.1 uncultured Gammaproteobacteria bacterium | reverse complement strand
ACGCGGCGGATCAGGTGATCCAGGCTGATGATGGCGTGCTCCAGCAGATTCACGGCGATGAAAGGGTGTTCGATGCGCAGCCGTTGATATTTGGCGCGCGGCAGCTTGAGCACCTGCGTGTCTTCGCTCATCGCGCGCATCTGCACCAGGCGCGGCTTGCGGTCGAAGAACGACATCTCGCCCATCAGCTCGCCTTCTTTCATGCGGCCGACCTCGATCTCTTCGCCGCCCTCGTCATACATCAGCGCCGCCTCGCCCTTGACGACAAAATACAGCGCCTCACCCACTTCACCGATATTGGCGATGATGTCTTTCTTGTGAAAGCTCACCAGCTCGGTATAATCAAGCAGGATGTTGACCTCCTTGAGGGTCAGCGACTCGCACAGATATTGTTGGTTGAGAAATTGACTGAGGGCGATTTGTTCCGAGGTCATGGGGACTCCTTGGTAGTTACTCTATAGCATAAAAGATTCTGCGCAAAACTAACACCTGTCATTTGTACACGAGACCCATGAAAGCCGCCGAACTATTTGTAAAATGCATCGAAAACGAGGGCGTTGAGTACATCTTCGGCATCCCCGGCGAGGAGAATCTCGCGGTCATGGACGCCCTGCTGGATTCCCCCATCAAGTTTATCACCACCCGTCACGAGCAGGGTGCGGCCTTTATGGCCGATGTATATGGGAGGCTGACCGGCAAGGCCGGCGTGTGTTTCTCCACCCTGGGACCCGGCGCCACCAACCTGGTCACCGGCGTGGCCGACGCCAACATGGATCGCGCGCCGCTGGTGGCCATCGCCGGGCAGGCCAGCACCACCCGGCTGCACAAGGAATCCCATCAGGTGCTGGATCTGGTGACCATGGTTCAGCCGAACCCCCAATACGCCCCCCCGGTTCCGGAGCCCGGGGCGGCCGCGCCGCACGGCCCCGCC
>CAYUAZ010000096.1:0-7968 GCA_964442865.1 uncultured Gammaproteobacteria bacterium | reverse complement strand
GCCCTTAAACAAGCCTCCACCCTGCCCTCCAAAGAAACGCGCATCGCCGAACTGACCTCGCAACTCGCTGCCTCACAGACCCGCATTGAAGCCCTCGACACCCGTGCGGCTACCCTGCAAACCAACCTCGATGACCCCCTCAAGCGGGTGGCCGAGATCAAGCAGTCGCAGGAAACCCTGGTCGCCCACATCCAGCGGCGCACCGAGAGCAACGCCGAGCGCCTCGAGCAGGCCATCGCCATGACCCGGCTCGACCTCAACAAACTATTGCCCGCCAGCAGTCGCAGCGCTAACGGCAAGCTGGGGCGCGGCGGTCCGCTGATCCCCTCGTTCACCGGCCAGAAAAGCCCGCTAGCCGACATGCAGGACTTGCTGACCAGCAGCACAGCCAAACTGGAGGCGCAACTGGATCGCTGGGCCAGTCTGGAGCGTATCTTCGAACACCTGCCGGTGGTCCCGCCGGTAGACACCGGTCATGTTTCCAGCCGCTTCGGCAGCCGCAGCGACCCGTTCACCGAGGTGCAGGCCTTTCATAGCGGCATGGATTTCTCGGCGGCGCTGAATACCCCGGTCTACGCCACCGCTCCAGGCCTGGTGACACTCGCCGGCCGTGACGGCCCCTACGGCTACGTGGTGGAGATAGACCACGGATTGGGCATCAAGACCCGCCACGGTCACCTGAACAAGACGCTGGTCAAACCGGGCGAGCGCGTCGAATTACGCCAGAAGATCGGGCTGGTCGGCTCCACCGGCCGCAGCACCGGCCCGCATGTACACTTTGAGGTGCTCTATAACGGCACGCCCCGCAATCCGGCCAACTTTCTGGAGGCGGGCAGGCATGTTTTCAAAAACTGATAAATCGGATCGTCCCGCCGTGAAGCCCGGTGCACCTTCTATCCTGAGCGCCGGTTTGCAGGTGACCGGCAAGCTGGTCACCGGCGGTGAATTGCAGATTGATGGCGAAGTTGAAGGCGATATCACGGCCGGACGGCTCACCGTGGGCGAACACGCCAAGGTCACCGGCGATGTCCGCGCCGAACAGGTCGTCGTGCACGGCGAGGTGCGCGGCAATGTGCGCGCCCGCAGCGTGCAGCTTACCAAGACCGCCAAGGTCAGCGGCGACATCACCTACGAGGCGCGTTTGGTGGAGACCGGTGCCTGCATCGAAGGTCATTGCATGCACCCTGACGCGCGCGGCGACGGCGGTAACCCGAGGCTGCACCTGGCGGCGGAGCCGGCCAAAATGCCCCCTGCGCGCGCCTTCGGCGACAAAACCCTTTCCTGACCCTCCGTTGTATTCAAGCTCGTTGTTGTCTATGCTAGGCGGCATGAACCGCCCTCTTTTTGTGTCTCTGACGATTCTGCTTGGCCTCGGCCTACATGGACCGGCCGCTGCGGCCGTTTATAAATGGGTGGGACCGGACGGAAAGATCGTGTATACCGACCAGCCAAGGCCGGGAGCCAAAGAGGTCGAGCTGCCCAAATTCGCCCCTCCTCCGCCTCCTCCGGCCAAGCCTGCTGCGGCGGACAAAGCCCCGCCGGATAAAAAAGCCGACGCGGCCGCCGAACCGGCCTTCCCGGGGTACAAGAAGGTGGCGCTGGTCAAGCCGGTAAACGACGACACGGTGCGGGAAAACAACGGCGCGGTTGAGGTGGCGCTGGAACTGGAACCGGCCTGGGACGCGAAGTGGGGCCATAAAATCACCGTCTCGCTGGACGGTAAAAATCTTCCCGAAACCTACACTAGCCCGCAATTTCAGCTCCAGAACATTGACCGCGGCAGCCACAGCCTGCAAGTCACCGTCAGCGACGCCAAAGGCGTCTCCCTGTCCACCAGCGACAGCGTGACCTTTCACATGAAACGTCAATCGGTGAATTTCGTGCAAAAAAATCCCATTATGGCGCCTAGAATTGACCCTCCCGAGAGCCCGCTACACCCCTACCCATCTGCACCAAAATAGTGCATTAAGTCTCGTTTTGCTCTATTCTGTATCGTGAACGTGGCCCTTGCCCATCCCGCCACTGAATTGTAAATCTCTGATTAATAACTATTAGTTAATGTATTTTTGCGCAGTTCTCCAGCGCCAGCGCGTGCCTGGTTTAGTTCTTGCTATAGCCCCTTCAGATCATGCACTACGCCAAACTCTACCAAGCGGTTACCGAAAATCTGAATACCGCCGTATTCACCTTCGATCGCGGCTTGCACCTCACCTATATCAACCCCGCAGGCGAAATGCTGTTGGCCATCAGCGCCCGTCAGGCGCGGGGGATGCTGGGCTCCGATCTTTTTCAGCAGGCGGCGGCCTTCATGGCGTCGCTGCGGCGCGCCCTGAGCACCCAGCACCCGTTCAGCGAGCGCGAGCTGCAATTAAGGCTGCTCGACGATAGCCCGATCACTGTGGACTGTATGGTCACACCCCTGAGCGAGGAGCGCCTGCTGGTCGAGATGCTGCGGGTGGACCGGCAATTGCGCATCGCGCGCGACGAGAATCGCCTCAGCCACTATCAGGCCAATCAAATGATGTTGCGCGGCCTGGCGCACGAGATCAATAACCCGCTGGGCGGCCTGCGCGGCGCGGCGCAACTGCTGGAGCGCAAACTGAACGATGCCAGCCTGCAGGAATACACCCGCGTCATCATCGGCGAGGCCGACCGGCTGCGCGCACTGTTGAGTCGCATGCTGGCGCCGACCGCCTTGCCGCAGCGCAGGCTGGTGAACATTCACGAGGTGCTGGAGCGGGTGCGTAGCCTGGTGCTGGCGGAAACCCCGGAGGGTATAACCCTCGCACGCGACTACGACCCCAGCATTCCGGAGTTTATGGCGGACAGCGATCAGCTCATCCAGGCGGTGCTCAACATTGTGCGCAACGCGGCGCAGGCGCTGGAGGGTAAAGGCAAAATCACCCTGCGCACCCGCGCCCACCGGCAATTTACCATCGGCCAGAAGTGTCACAAGCTGGTGGTCGGCGTGGAGATCAGCGATGACGGGCCGGGCATACCCGAAGACTTGATCGAGAATATCTTTTATCCGCTGGTGACGGGCCGCGCGGACGGCAGCGGCCTGGGGCTTTCTATCGCGCAGTCTTTAATCAATCAACACGGGGGGATGATCGAGTGCGCCAGCCGGCCGGGAAGAACCACGTTCACCTTATGGTTACCCTTAGAGAATGGAGTGCAGCATGACTGACAAGCCGCAGGTCTGGGTGATAGACGACGACCGCTCGATCCGCTGGGTACTGGAAAAGGCCTTGCAGCAGGCGGAGATGAAGGTCACCAGCTTCGAAAACGCAGGAGCGGCCTTGAAGGCGCTGCCACGGACGCTGCCCGACGTGGTAATCACCGATATCCGCATGCCGGGCATGGACGGCCTGAAGTTATTGGAGATGCTGAAGTCGCATTATCCCAATCTGCCGGTCATCATCATGACCGCCCACTCCGATCTGGACAACACGGTGGCGGCGTATCAGGGCGGCGCCTTCGAGTACCTGCCCAAGCCTTTCGATGTGGACGAGGTGGTTGACCTGGTGCGGCGCGCCCTGGAGCGCAGCCGCCGTCAATCCCTGCAAGTGTTGCAAGACGATCGTCGGGCGGCGGAGATCATCGGCGAGGCGCCTTCGATGCAGGAGGTGTTTCGCGCCATCGGCCGTTTATCGCGCTCGCATATCACCGTGCTCATCAACGGCGAGTCCGGCACCGGCAAGGAGCTGGTCGCCCACGCGCTGCACCGCCACAGCCCGCGCGCCGCCAAACCTTTCATCGCGCTCAATATGGCGGCCATGCCGCGCGATCTGCTGGAGTCGGAATTGTTCGGCCACAAGCGCGGCGCCTTCACCGGCGCGCAGGAGCGGCGCGTGGGACGCTTTGAACAGGCCGACGGCGGGACCCTGTTCCTCGACGAGATCGGCGACATGCCTTCCGAACTCCAGACCCGGCTGTTGCGGGTGCTGGCCGACGGCGAGTTTTACCGCGTCGGCGGTCACAGCCCCATCAAGGTGGACGTGCGCATCATCGCCGCCACGCATCAAAATCTGGAGCAGCGGGTGCGCGACGGCTTATTCCGTGAAGATCTGTTTCACCGCCTCAATGTGATCCGCATTCACATCCCGCCCTTGCGTCAGCGCCGCGAAGACATCCCTCTGCTGTTGCGCCATTTTCTGATTACCGCCGCCAAGGAGCTCGGCGTAAAAACCAAACAACTGCGCGAAGATGCCGAGACGTATCTGAGCCGCCTGGATTGGCCCGGCAATGTGCGCCAGCTTGAAAATACCTGCCGCTGGCTGACGGTGATGACCATCGGCGATACCGTCACCGTCGCCGATCTGCCGCCGGAGTTGCTCCAGCAGCAACCCAACGACGGTGACAATGTGGATTGGGAGACCGCCTTGCGGCGCTGGGCAGACCAGCGCCTCGGCCACGGCGCGACGGATTTACTCACGATTGCCACGCCCGGCTTCGAACGCATTATGATTGAAGCCGCGCTCAAACACAGCGGCGGCCGCCGTCAGGACGCGGCGAAATTGCTGGGCTGGGGACGCAACACGCTGACCCGCAAGATTCAGGAGTTGGGCATGGAGGCCCCCGAATAAGGCGTTGCGGGGATAAAGCCTGCGTTGACTTCATCGGCTGAAAACTCAATACTTGAGACAGGCGCGAGGACATTCTATGCCGCATTGGTTGTTATTTATCTGCATCACACTGACTGGATACGCCGCAGCGCAAGATCTAACGCCACGCCCCCAGCGTGATGCGCTGGACCAGATCACCCTATCCCCCGCGACCGCCGCGCTCATCAAACAGGCCGAGGCGGGTGACGCCGACGCCGCCAATACGGTCGGATTCCAGTACGGCAACGGCCTGAGCGTGATGCAGAATGACGCCGAGGCCTTGAAGTGGTACCGCAAGGCGGCGGAGTTAGGCAGCGAGGAGGGCATGTACCATCTCGCCGGCGTTTACGAAAACGGCTATGGTGTAAAACAAGACTACCCAGAGGCCGTCAAGTGGTACCGCAAGGCGGCGGAGCGAGGACATGCCGGGGCGCACTATGCCTTGGCGAGACTCTATGAACAAGGACAGGGCGTAACCAAAGACCTCAAACAATCCGCCGAGTGGCGCCGCAAGGGCGAGGCCTTGGATCTCAACCCGCGTGGCAAATAAACTTACATCACTTACTCCCGCTGCGAGCACAGCCCGGATTTTTGCGGCGGCGCTGGTACTACTGTCGCCTGTTTTGACGAGCGCCGAGTCGGCCTCCGTACCCGCCGCCGAGACCGTTAGCGTCACCGGCCTTGCCAAAATAAAGCTCACCCCTGATCGCGCGGTGTTCACGGTCTCTGTGGAGACCAGCGCCAAGACCGCAGGCGAAGCCGTCCAGCAGAACAACGGTAAGATTGAACAGGTGATCGCCGCGCTGAAAAAGGCCGGCGCCACCGAGCAGGAAATTCAGACCAGTAACTTTTCCATTTTCCCGCAACAGGAGTTCATGGAAAACCGGCGGCCACGGGTGGTGGGATATCAAGTGAGCAACAGCCTTACCGTGACGCGCGCGACGGTGAACGACGCGGGGAAACTATTGCAAGCGGCGGTGGATGCCGGGGCCAACCAGGCGGGCGGTTTAAGCCTGGTGGTTTCTGATCTCAGCCGCGGACGCGAGGAAGGACTGCAACGCGCCTTTCAGGACGCCAAAGCCAAGGCCGAGACCCTGGCCAAGGCCGCCGGCAGAACCGTCGGCCGGGCGCTTTCCATCAGCGAGGGTCAGACGGCCACTCCACCCATGCCCTTATTCGGCCGCACTATGGCGTTGCAACAAGAAAAAGTCATGGAAGTCCCTGTATCCTCAGGAACCGAAGAGATCAGCTTCACGGTGTCGGTAACATTTGAATTACGTTGAGCGGACTGATGCCCATGAATTTAACCGCCACAGTCTGGCCCTTCGCGTTCCGCATTGAGCGCCCCCACCAATTGCGAGACATGATTTAGCCGGTGCCGCTGTAAATACTCCACGATACCTGCGTTGATTTTCGGGCACACCAGCGGATCGTAAAACAGCGCGGTACCGACGCCCACCGCAGAGGCCCCGGCGATAATAAATTCCAGCGCGTCTTGCGCCGTCAGGATCCCGCCCTGGCCGATGATGGGAATGTTGTGCTTTTTCGTCACCTGGTACACTTGGTGGACTTTCAACAGCGCGATGGGTTTGATGGCCGGGCCGGATAATCCGCCCTGCCCGTTGCCGAGCACTGGCGTGCGCTTTTCAACGTCTATCGCCATGCCCATCATGGTATTGATGACCGCGAACGCATCGGTGCCCGCCTCGATGCAACGCCGGGCATTTTCCGCGATGTCGGTCTGGTTGGGTGATAATTTGGTGATGAGCGGTTTCTTGGTTTGCGCGCGGCACGCCGCCACCACGCGCGCCGACATGTCCGGGTCGTTGCCGAACGCCACGCCGCCTTCTTTCACGTTGGGGCAGGAGATGTTGATCTCCATCGCGTCTATCGGCGAATCGTCGAACAGGCGGGTGATCTCGGCGTATTCCTCCACCGTGGAGCCGGACAAATTGGCGATGAAGCGCGTCTCGCTGAAATCGAGCGCGGGTAAAATGTTTTTGATGACATACTCGGTGCCCGGATTTTGCAGGCCGATGGCGTTCAACATTCCCATAGGCGTTTCCCACACCCGGTGCGGAGCATTACCGAGGCGGGCCTTGAGTGTCGTGCCCTTCAGGCACACCGCGCCCGCGTCGCGATTGGAAAAACCATTCACGCGCGTGTATTCTTCACCGAAGCCCACACACCCGGAGAGCAGCACCAGCGGCGTATTGAAACGCATGCCGCAGAACTCCGTCGCCAGCATGGCCTGATCGCTTAGGTTACCGTCCTTCATGTTTCACGTCGTGCTCTATCAACCGGAGATTCCGCCCAACACCGGCAACATTATACGCCTGTGCGCGAACAGCGGCGCGCAATTGCATCTGATCAAACCGCTGGGCTTCAGCCCCACAGACAGCAAGCTCAAGCGCGCCGGGCTGGACTATCATGACTGGGCCAGGGTGCATCAGCACGAAAACCTCGATGCCTTCAAAGAAACCGTGCAGCCTGCACGCCTGTTTGCCATCTCCACGCGCGGCACGCGTAATTACGCGGAAGTTTCCTACCAGCCCGGCGACACCTTCCTGTTCGGCCCCGAAACGCGCGGCCTGCCGCAAACCGTGCTCGATGCCTTGCCCAAAGACCACATTCTGCGCATTCCCCTGCGCCCCCACAACCGCAGCCTCAACCTCTCCAACGCGGTGGCGGTTGTGTTATACGAAGCCTGGAGGCAGCAGGTGTTTGCGGGAGCGGGTTAAACGATCACCATCATTTACGACGCGGTGCAGCGGTAACCCCTTCACCCCCATTATCCCGGGCAGGAGAGGAACGAATTGATAGGCGTGCTTGGCCCGATGCGGAATGATATCGTAGGTGGTTAGTTCTCACCTGTTGTATTATCAAAAGCCGCCCTGGCGCGCTGCGACAGGGCGGTTTGCTTGAGAGGGGCCTAACGCATCACAACCGAGCCGACAACTGATCCGAATGCCGCAGCGGCGCGCGCCACCGTGGTGTTGCTGCACGGTATCTGGATGAACAAGCTCGCCATGGCCTTGTTGGCGCGGCGGCTGCGAGGTTGCGGTTTCAGGGTCGTGTATTTCTCCTATCCATCGTTGTCCCGAACGGCAAGTGACAATGCCGTTCAGCTCGGCGCACTGCTCGCTTCGTTGAATACCCCTGTAATACACCTGGTGGGTCACAGCCTGGGCGGTCTGGTCATTCTGCGCTTGTTGCAAGATAAGCTGGATCTGCCGCCGGGCCGGGTAGCGTTGCTAGGGACACCCTATGCGGGGAGCCATGTGGCGCGCGGCTTGGCTGACCACGCGGCCACTCGCTGGCTGTTGGGTAAGAGTTATGATGGCGGATTGCAAGGTAACGGCCC
>CAYUAZ010000095.1:0-8023 GCA_964442865.1 uncultured Gammaproteobacteria bacterium | reverse complement strand
GTACGTCAGCCGCCGACGGCTTGAGGTAGTCCATGAAACTGGTCGTCAACAGTTGTCCGTCATCGTCGTAGACGAACTCCTCGAGCAATGCCGCGGCGATCCCATGCACCGTGGCCCCGTGCACCTGACCCTCGACGATCACCGGATTGATCTCCTTACCGCAATCATGGACTACTCCGTAGCGGCGTACCGCGATCTCAAACGTTTCCGGGTCCACCTCCACCAGTGCCACGTGGGCGGCCCTGCCCGGGATTGCCCTCGGCAACATAGACCGCACCTAACTGGACGAGCCACTGCCTGGGCCCCCGCCTCCGCCGCCTGCCCCGAAAGTCGCGCTGCAGGCAGACGAAGAAATCTAGCGTCTATTGCCTGCCCGCTGACGGAGGGCGTACATGTTTCTTATCAAGGATCTCACCGCCCTCCTTGAGACCTATCTTGAACCGGCCCAGATAGCCGAGATCCAGCGCGCCTACCAGATCGGCGCGCGCGCCCACGAAGGCCAACAGCGACTCTCCGGCGAACCGTACATCTACCACCCGCTCGCGGTGGCGCGCATCCTGGCCGAGATGCACATGGATCACCAGAGCATCCTGGCCGCCCTGCTGCACGACGTGATCGAAGACACCTCCACGGCCAAGGAACAACTGACCAAGGAGTTCGGCGCCGAGGTGGCCGAGCTGGTGGATGGGGTGAGCAAACTCACCCATATCCATTTCGAGACGCACGCCGAGGCGCAGGCCGAAAACTTCCGCAAGATGCTGCTGGCCATGGTGCGCGACATCCGCGTCATCCTGGTCAAGCTCGCCGACCGTCTGCACAACATGCGCACCTTGGGCTCGGTGCCGCTCGACAAGCGCCGCCGCATCGCCCGCGAAACCCTGGAGATCTATGCGCCCATCGCCAGCCGTCTGGGCATGAACGCGCTGCGTTTGGAGCTGGAGGATCTGGGCTTCGGCGCGCTTTATCCGATGCGCTATCGCATTCTTGCCGAGGCGGTGAAGAAGGCGCGCGGCAACCGTAAGGAGGTGGTGCGCAAGATCGAAAACGCCATCAAACGCCGGCTGAGAGAAGAAAAATTAGACGGCGAAGTGTCCGGGCGCGAAAAACATTTGTACATCATCTACCGAAAGATGCTGGATAAAAAATTGTCCTTCGCCGATGTCACCGATGTCTACGGCTTCCGCATTACCGTGGATACGGTGGACACCTGTTACCGCGTGCTCGGCGCGGTGCACAATCTTTATAAACCGGTGCCGGGCAAGTTCAAGGACTACATCGCTATCCCCAAGGCCAACGGCTATCAATCCCTGCACACCGCCCTGTTTGGACCGTTCGGCGTGCCGATTGAGGCGCAGATACGCACCCGCGACATGGATCGCATCTCGGAGGCGGGGATTGCCGCGCACTGGCTGTACAAGGCGGGCGAAGCCAGCAGTAGCGCGCAACAGCGCGCGCACGAATGGCTGCGCGGCCTGCTGGAGATGCAGATGAACGCGGGCAACTCGCTGGAGTTTCTGGAAAACGTCAAGATAGATCTGTTCCCCGACGAGGTCTACGTGTTCACCCCCAAGGGCGAGATTATGCAGTTGCCGCGCGGCGCGACGGTGGTGGACTTCGCCTATGCGGTGCACACCGACGTCGGCAATACCTGCGTGGCGGCCAAGATAGACCGGCGGCTCGCACCCTTGAGCACCACGCTCGCCAACGGCCAGTCGGTCGAGGTCATCACCTCAAAACACGCGCGGCCCAACCCGGCCTGGCTGAACTTCGTCGCCACCGCCAAGGCGCGCGCCACCATCCGGCATTTCCTCAAAAACCTGAAGCGCGACGAGTCCATCGAGCTCGGCCGGCGGCTGTTGGATATGGAGCTCGGCAGCTACGAACTTTCTTTCGACAAGCTCACCCCGGCGGGCATCAAAGAGGTGCTCAAGCAATATAAACTCAAGACGCTGGACGGTCTGCTGGAAGACATCGGGCTCGGCAACCGCATGGCGCAACTGGTGGCGCGCTCGCTGTCACCCGATGTGGGGCTGCCCGACAAGGCGGACAAGAAAGTCCGGCGCCCCGGCGCGCAGCCGCTGGTGATTAAAGGCACGGAAGGGATGGTGATTACTTTCGCCAAGTGCTGTTGGCCGATCCCCGGCGACCCGATTCTGGGCTTTGTCAGCGCCGGGCGCGGCATCGTGATTCACACCAAATCCTGCAAGAACGTTGCCGAATACCGCAAACATCCCGAGAAATGGCTGGACGTGCAGTGGGCGGAAAAAATCGAGGGCGAGTTTCCAGTTGAGATCCGCGTGGAAGTCGCCAACCAGCGTGGTGTGTTGGCGACGATCGCGGCCTCCATTGCGAAATTGGGCGCCAACATCGAAAATGTCAGCGTTGAGGAGCACGACGGCATGTATACGGCGATCACCTTCACCCTCGCGGTGCATGACCGTCTGCATCTCGCGCGCATCATGCGGCGGCTGCGTGCGCTGCCGGTGGTGGTGCGTATCAGCCGGGTCAAAGGCTGAAGTTAACAACTCAACGCAAAGGCGCTAAGACGCGAAGTAAAAAGATGCCGCAGACAAAAACAGCATGGACACTACTTCATTGGTAATATTGCTTGATTCTTGCGTCTTAGCTTCTTTGCGTTGAGCCTTTTTATGAATACGGAAAAACCATGACTTCAAAAACTGTTATCAGCACGGACAAGGCCCCCAAGGCCATCGGCACCTATTCACAGGCCGTCAAAGTCGGCAATACTGTGTATCTCTCCGGCCAGATTCCACTCGTACCACACAGCATGGAGCTGGTGCAGGGAGATATGCGCGCGCAAATCCGCCAAGTGTTCGACAATCTGCAAGCGGTGGCGGAGGCAGCAGGGGGTACGCTCGCTGACGTCGTCAAGCTCAACGTTTATCTTACTGATCTCGCCCACTTTCCGCTGGTGAACGAGGTGATGGCGAACTATATCCCGGAGCCCTACCCCGCTCGGGCGGCAGTCGGTGTCGCGGCGCTGCCCAAGGGCGCACAGGTGGAGATGGATGGGATCATGGAGCTGGCCCGCTGAGCACTGCTACTCAGGAGTCACAAAGTAAGGCTACACTGCGTATGATGTGACTCCTGAGTAAATACCCTGTTTTATCTACCCCCACCCTGTCCCGCCCCCTAAACAGGGGGCGGGGACGAAGCGCGAAGTGTAGTGTGTGTACTAACTTATGAGTAACATCCAAGTTACCGTTAGTTCACCTGCCGGGCAAACGGCCAACGGCAACCCGATCGGCATTCCTATCACTCGTCTCAAGGGCGTTGGGCCGCGCAACGCCGAACGTCTCGCCCGGCTCGGCATCCATACGATTCAAGATTTGCTGTTTCATCTCCCGTTGCGCTATCAGGACCGCACCCGTGTCGTACCCATCGGCGCACTGCGCGCCGGCGATCAGGCGGTGATCGAGGGCGAGATAAAGCTCAGCGATATCAAGTTCGGCAAGCGGCGCATGCTGTTGTGCAGGTTGAGCGACGGCACCGGCGTCATCACGCTGCGGTTTTTTTATTTCAACGCGGCGCAAACCGCCGCTCTCGCGCGCGGCGTGAGACTGCGCTGTTATGGCGAGGTGCGCTTCGGCGCAGCCACGCTGGAGATGATACACCCCGAGTATCGCCGCGTTGACGAGCTAACCCTCACCGCGGTAGAAGAATCGCTCACACCGATTTACCCCGCCACCGAGGGCCTGCACCAACTCAGTCTGCGCACACTGACCCAGCAGGCCTTACGCTTGCTTGCGACGGGCGAAATTACACTCGAGGAGTGGCTGCCCAAGACCGTACTCGCGCCGCTTGAGCTGCCTTCCCTCGCGGAGGCCGTCGCTTACGTGCATTATCCGCCGCCCGATGCGCCGCTCGCCCTGCTGGACGCAGGCGCCCACCCCGCGCAACGCCGTCTGGCCCTTGAAGAATTGCTCGCCCATCATCCCAGCCTGCCGCAATTGCGCAACCGGGTGGAACAAAAACCGGCGCACCCCAAGCCTTCCACCGGCAAGCTGGTCGTCAGGCTTTTGCAAAATCTGCCGTTTCAACTTACCGCCGCGCAGCGGCGGGTGATAGCCGAAATCGTGGAAGATTTGCGGCGCGCACACCCCATGCAGCGTTTGCTGCAGGGCGACGTAGGCTCCGGCAAGACCCTGGTCGCCGCCTGCGCCGCGCTGCACGCCATCGAGACGGGCTATCAAGCGGCGCTGATGGCGCCTACCGAATTGCTCGCCGAGCAGCATATCGCCACTTTCAAGAACTGGTTCGATCCGCTCGGGATTGAGGTCATCGGCCTGCTCGGCAGACTCAAGGGCAAGCAGCGCAGTGCGACACTGGCCAACATAGACTCCGGACAACCGCAGTTCATCGTCGGCACTCACGCGCTGTTTCAGGAAGGCGTGAGCATTCCCAAATTAGGTCTCATGATTGTTGACGAGCAACACCGCTTCGGCGTAGATCAGCGCCTGGCGCTGCGCGAGAGGGGAGTCACTCACGACCACACGCCGCACCAGCTCATCATGACCGCCACACCCATCCCGCGCACCCTCGCCATGATCGGTTATGCGGATCTTGATAGCTCCGTCCTCGACGAACTACCGCCCGGACGCACGCCGGTAGAAACGGTGGTGGTCGCCGACACGCGCCGCGCCGAGGTGGTCGAGCGTATCGAGCGCGCGTGCGGCAGCGGCCGACAGGCTTACTGGGTATGCACGTTGATAGACGAATCCGACCTGCTGCAATACCAGGCGGCGGTGGACACGGCCGCGCAACTGGCGGCGGCATTGCCATCCTTACGCATCGGTCTGGTGCACGGACGCATGAAGGCGCAGGAAAAGGAACAAGTGATGCGCGAGTTCAAGGCGCGCCATGTTGATGTGCTGGTTGCCACCACGGTGATTGAGGTCGGCGTGGATGTGCCCAACGCGAGCCTGATGATTATCGAAAACGCCGAGCGCCTGGGGCTGGCCCAACTGCATCAACTGCGCGGCCGCGTCGGCCGCGGCGCGACCGCCAGCCATTGCGTGCTGATGTATCGCAACCCGCTTTCCGAACATGCCCGGACGCGCCTGGCCGCGCTGCGCAACACCAATGACGGCTTTGAGATCGCGCGCAAGGACCTGGAGCTGCGCGGCCCCGGTGAAGTCCTCGGCACCCGGCAAACCGGCATGCTGCAACTGCATATCGCCGACCTCGCCCGCGATCAGCATTTATTGCCCGCCGTGGAACAGGTCGCTACGCGTTTACTAAAGGATTATCCTGATCGTGTTTATCCATTGATATGCCGCTGGCTGGGCGAGGGGGCGCAGTATGGGGAGGTATAAGGTTCCATCGGGCGCCACGCTCGCCAGCAAGTAATAAGCATATTCTATAAGGTTATTTTCAGTTATTTGCGCGCATCGGTATAGTGTCCCCAATTAAGAAGAACATGGAACCGATCTTATGAAAATTCGCAACCTGGATCTGACGCGCAATCCGATCAACGAGGAACACCGGCAACTCGGCCTGCCGCCCGTCGAGGAACCCGTCTCTCACCCCGGCGCGCACCCGCTGCTGCGCGCCGCGGTGTGGTTTACCGCTCTGGTGTTGATTGCGCTGACCTTGTTTTTGATGGGACGCCTTTTCCTTCCCAATAACTGGGTTGGCGGCTTGAAGATTATCGGCGAGACGCTCAACGGCAGCGTCTTCTGGAGCGCGGTGGCGGTCGGGTTTTTCGCGCAGGTGGTGGATGGCGCCCTGGGCATGGCCTACGGCGTCACGGCGACCACGTTTCTGCTGGCGGCAGGCGCCAGCCCCGCAGCGGCGAGCGCCAGCGTCCATATTGCGGAGATTTTCACCACCGGCGTTTCGGGTATCTCCCACGCCAAATTCGGCAACGTGAATAAACAGTTGTTCGTGCGTTTGCTGGTGCCGGGTATCCTGGGCGCGGTGTTGGGCGCGGTGCTGGTGACACAGGTTGATGGCGCCCTGTTCAAGCCGTTCGTGTCCGCCTACCTGTTGCTGTTGGGTATCTACATCCTCAGCAAGGCGTTTCGCCAACTGCGCCTGCGCACACGGGCGCCCAAACACGTTGGCAAGCTCGCCCTGTTTGGCGGATTCGTTGATGCGGCGGGCGGCGGCGGCTGGGGACCGGTCGTCACGACGACGCTGGTGAGCTCGGGCAACGACCCGCGCACCACCATCGGCTCGGTCAATTTCGCGGAGTTCTTCCTGGCATTCGCCAGCGCCGCGGTTTTCGCATTGCTGATGGAAACCAACACCTGGCCCATCATCGTCGGTCTGGTGTTCGGGGGCCTGTTCGCCGCGCCGTTCGCGGCGTTGCTGTGCAAGAAACTCCATGCCAAGACGCTGCTGATTATGGTGGGGACGTTGATCAGCGCCCTCAGTCTCTACAATCTTTACCGGGCGCTCGCCGGGTAATTGAAAGAACGTACCGAAGCTTTGTTTACCAACCAAGAAGGAATGACTATGACCTGGAAAACTCTACTTGCAGCCTTTATGTTATGTGCCTTGGCAATACCGGCCCAGGCCGATACCACCCCGAAAAAGGGAAAGCCCGTGCAGGTCGCACTGACCACCAGCTTGGGCAGGATCGTACTGGAACTGGATGAGAACAAGGCGCCGAAAACCGTGGCCAACTTTCTCGGCTATGTAAAAAAGGGCCACTACAACGGCCTCATCTTCCATCGCGTCATCAGCGGCTTCATGATTCAAGGCGGCGGCTTCGATGAAAAAATGGATGAAAAGCCTACCGGTGCGCCCATCGAAAACGAAGCGGACAATGGCTTGAAAAACCTGCGCGGCGCCATCGCCATGGCGCGCACCAACGACCCGCATTCCGCCAGCGCGCAATTCTTCATTAACGTGGCGGACAATGCCATGCTGGACTTCAAGTCCAAGAGCGTGCAAGGCTGGGGCTATGCCGTGTTCGGCAAGGTCGTGGCGGGGATGGACGTAGTAGACAAGATACGCACGCTCCCAACCGGCAGCAAAGGCATGTTCCAGGACGTGCCGCAAACGCCGGTGATTATTGTAAAAGCGGAAGTCGTAACTCCGGCGGCAAAATAATACACCCCAACACTTTTACGGCATGAAAGTCTTTCGGCTATTGCATGCTGCTATCCTGGTGAATGACTTGGAGCGTGCCAGGAATTTTTACGGAAACGTGCTCGGTCTTACGGAAAAACAACGTCACGATTTTGATTTCAACGGCGTCTGGTACGACCTGGGTGACTGTGAACTGCACCTGATGGTAGCGCCCGATCCGCTGCCACCCGCCGGGCAACGGCCGCGCAGAGATTTCCATGTCGCCCTCATGATCGAGGACCATCAAGTGGCGAAGGAGTATCTGGAAAAACTTGGTATCCCGTATCGGGAAGGCCGGCATGGGTTGCCGCAATTGTTTGTCCGTGACCCCGACGGCAATCTGATCGAGTTGCAACAACGCAATGGAGCCGGTGTATCAAAAAAATTCTGACCGGAAACACTGCCATACGTTGGAAGCCCCCTAGGCGGCTGCGGACTAATGTTCCCGCCGGTCTGCGGGACTGGCTGCTCGACCCCGCCTCGCTGACGCGTCGCCTGCAGCAGGTGTGCAGGCGGTTTCGCGTACAGGTCCACCGCCAGGGTTGGGCGCTACCCAGTCTTGATGAAGCCCGTACCCTCGACCTGCGCATCGGCGCACGGGCGTTTGTCCGCGAGGTGCACCTGTTCTGTGACGAACAACCCTGTGTCTTCGCGCGCACCGTCATTCCCGGGACCACCTTACAAGGCAAATACCGGCGCCTGACGCGGCTCGGTAACCGTTCGCTGGGGGCGGTGTTGTTCGCCGATAAAACTTTGCGCCGCAGTGATCTGGAAATCGCCGTTATAGGTAAGCGGCAAGCCTTATTCACCCCTGCGACTGTGTTGTCGGCTGTAAAACCCGCAAAGATCTGGGGCCGGCGCTCATTGTTTCATCTCTCCAACCGTCCTCTATTATTAAGCGAAATATTTTTGCATGATATGTCAG
>CAYUAZ010000094.1:0-8127 GCA_964442865.1 uncultured Gammaproteobacteria bacterium | reverse complement strand
TCCTTGACCGGCCCGAAGATCTTGGCGCAGAACAGACCGTCGCGCTCCGGCTTGAAGGTGCGATAGTTGATGGTCTCGGGCTTCTTGACCTCGCCGAAGGACCAGGAGCGGATCTTTTCCGGTGAGGCGAGCCCGATGCGGATGGCGTCGAACTCTTCGACCTGCTCTTGCTGCTTCAACAAATTCATCAAATCTTTCATGGTCTCTCTCCTGCTGCGGCGTATATGTGGAGCGAATGGATTCGTTGTAGGGCCGAATTCATTCGGCCGACATCGTGCGAATGAATTCGCACCTACCTAGGTTTGCTCGAGCTCGATATCTATACCCAGTGAACGAATCTCTTTAATCAACACATTAAACGACTCGGGCATGCTGGGCTCCATACGGTGATCGCCGTCCACGATGTTCTTGTACATCTTGGTGCGGCCCACCACGTCGTCGGATTTGACGGTGAGCATCTCCTGCAAGGTGTAGGCGGCGCCATACGCCTCCAGCGCCCACACCTCCATCTCTCCGAAGCGCTGGCCGCCGAACTGGGCTTTGCCGCCCAACGGTTGTTGCGTGACAAGACTGTACGGACCCGTGGAACGGGCGTGCATCTTGTCGTCCACCAAATGGTTGAGCTTCAGCATGTACATGTAACCCACCGAGATGGGACGATCGAAGGACTCGCCGGTGCGCCCGTCGTAGAGCGTGGTCTGACCGCTCAGCGGCAGACCGGCAAGCTCCAGCATGTGCTTGATCTCCTGCTCGGCGGCGCCGTCGAACACCGGCGTGGCCATAGGCACACCGTCGCGCAGGTTGTGCGCCAGCGTCAAGGTCTCTTCGTCCGTCAGCGATTTCAGATCTTCTTTCTTGCCGCTAGAGTTGTAGATGCTGTCCAGGAACTTGCGCACCTCGGAGGTCTTGCGTTGCTGATCGAGCATCTGCCCTATCTTGATGCCCAGGCCCTTGGCCGCCCAGCCCAAGTGAATCTCCAGCACCTGACCGACGTTCATGCGCGAAGGCACTCCCAGCGGATTCAGCACCAGATCCACCGGCGTGCCGTCCGCCATATAAGGCATGTCTTCGACCGGTACGATCATCGAGACCACGCCCTTGTTACCGTGGCGGCCGGCCATCTTGTCGCCGGGCTGAATGCGGCGGCGCACGGCCATGTAGACCTTGACCATCTTGAGCACGCCGGGGCCGAGGTCGTCGCCGGAGGTGAGCTTGGCGCGCTTTTCCTCGAACCGCGCATCGAAATCCTTGCGCTGTTGCTTGATCTGTCCGCTTACCAGTTCCAGTTGATCGCTGGCCTCTTCGTTGCGCAGCCGGATGTCGAACCACTTTTCGCGTGCCACCTCGCCGAGATAGCCCTTGGTGATCTTGACGCCCGCCTTGAGGCCCTTGGGGCCGCCCTCCGCAGTCTTGCCCACCAGCATCTTTTCGATACGCTGGTAGATGTCATCCTCCATGATGCGCAACTGGTCGTGCAGATCCTTCTTGACCTTGGCCAGCTCGGCATTCTCAATAGCCTGGGCGCGTTCGTCTTTTTCCACGCCGTCGCGGGTGAAGACCTGCACGTCAATGACCGTGCCGACCATCCCGGAGGGGACGCGCAAGCTGGTGTCTTTAACGTCCGACGCCTTCTCGCCGAAGATGGCGCGCAGCAGTTTTTCTTCCGGCGTAAGCTGGGTCTCGCTCTTGGGCGTTACCTTGCCGACCAGAATGTCGCCCGGCTTCACCTCTGCGCCGATATAGACGATACCCGACTCATCCAGCTTGGCGAGCGCGCCCTCACCAACGTAGGGGATATCGCGGGTGATCTCTTCGGAACCCAGCTTGGTGTCGCGGGATACACAACTCAGTTCTTCGATATGAATGGTGGTAAAGCGCTCCTCCTCCACCACCCGCTCGGAGATAAGAATAGAGTCCTCGAAGTTATAGCCGTTCCAGGGCATGAAGGCGACCAGCACGTTTTGGCCCAGCGCGAGTTCGCCCAGATCCGTGGACGGGCCGTCGGCGAGCACATCGCCGCGCGCGATTACGTCGCCGATCTTGACCAGCGGGCGCTGGTTGATGCAGGTGTTCTGATTGGAGCGCGTGTATTTGGTGAGGTTATAAATGTCCACACCGGGCTCACCGGCTGCGGTCTCCTCGTCGTTGACGCGCACCACGATGCGTCCCGCGTCCACCGAGTCCACCACACCGCCACGGCGCGCTACTACCGTCACACCGGAATCCTTGGCTACCGACCACTCCATGCCGGTACCCACCAGCGGCTTCTCGGTGCGCAAGGTTGGAACGGCTTGGCGCTGCATGTTGGAACCCATCAAAGCGCGGTTGGCGTCGTCGTGTTCCAGGAACGGGATGAGCGACGCCGCCACCGACACAATCTGCTTGGGCGACACATCCATATAATTCACCTTGTCGGGTGTGGACAGGGTGAATTCATTTTCGTGTCGGCTGGAAACCAACTCGTCTATCAGGCGGCCTTTTTCATCCAACGTGGCGTTGGCCTGGGCGATGACGTATTGACCTTCCTCGATGGCGGAAAGGTATTCGATCTTGTTGGTGACCTTGCCGTCCCCCACCTTGCGGTACGGGGTTTCCAGGAAGCCGTATTCGTTGGTGCGCGCATACACGGCGAGCGAATTAATCAAACCAATATTCGGACCTTCCGGCGTCTCGATCGGGCACACCCGCCCGTAGTGCGTGGGGTGCACGTCGCGCACCTCGAAGCCCGCGCGTTCGCGGGTCAGGCCGCCCGGCCCCAGGGCCGAAACGCGGCGCTTGTGAGTGACCTCGGAGAGCGGGTTGTTTTGATCCATAAACTGCGACAACTGGCTGGAGCCAAAGAACTCCTTGATCGCCGCAGCGACCGGCTTGGCGTTAATCAATTCATGCGGCATCAAGCCCTCGGACTCGGCCAGACTCAGACGCTCCTTCACGGCGCGCTCGACGCGCACCAGGCCGATGCGGAACTGGTTCTCCACCATCTCGCCCACGCAGCGGATGCGGCGATTGCCGAGGTGGTCAATATCGTCCACGGTGCCGCTGCCGTTCTTGATGTCTATCAGCACCTTCAGCACGGCGATGATGTCCTGCTTCGACAGCACACCGGAGCCGGTGGTCTCTTTTACTCCCACGCGGCGATTGAACTTCATGCGGCCGACCGGCGACAGGTCGTAGCGGTCGCTGCTGAAAAACAGATTATTGAACAGCACCTGCGCGGCTTCTTTGCTGGGCGGCTCGCCGGGCCGCATCATGCGGTAGATCTCGATCTGTGCCTCGGCGGCGGTGCGGGTGCTGTCTACGCGCAGGGTATCGGAAATATAACTGCCGCGATCCAGGTCATTGGTGAACAGCGTCTTGATCTCCTGCATGCCCGCCTTGCGGAGCTTGTTCAGTAGATCGAGTGTGACGACGTCATTGGCGTTGGCTATGATTTCGCCGGTCTCCTTGTCTATCAGGTTGTTCGCCAGCACCTTGCCGATCAAGTATTCCTGCGGCACCTCGATGCTCTTGAGACCGATCTTCTCCATATCACGAATATGGCGCGCGGTGATGCGCCGGCCGGACTCCACCAGCACCTTGCCCTTGCTGTCCTTGATATCGAACGTGGACATCTCGCCGCGCAAACGGCTCGGCACCAGATCGAGCTTGATAACCTCTTTGACCAGTTTGAAGGTGTTGGTCTCGAAGAAGATCTCCAGCACCTGTTCGGTCGTATAATCGAGCGCGCGCAGCAACACCGACGCCGGCAACTTGCGGCGCCGGTCTATGCGCACGAACACCAGATCCTTGGGATCAAACTCGAAGTCCAGCCACGAGCCACGATAGGGGATGATGCGCGCCGAGAACAGCAGCTTGCCGGAAGAATGGGTCTTGCCCTTGTCGTGATCGAAGAACACGCCGGGCGAACGGTGCAACTGCGACACGATGACGCGCTCGGTGCCGTTGATGACAAAGGTGCCGTTTTCGGTCATCAGGGGCAGTTCGCCCATGTAGACCTCTTGCTCGCGGATGTCCTTTACAACCGGCTTATCACTGGGCGCTTCCTTGTCGTAGATGACCAGCCGCACCTTCACGCGCAGCGGCGCGGCGTAGGTCATGCCGCGCATCTGGCACTCCTTCACATCGAAAACCGGCGTGCCCAGGCGATAGCTGACGTATTCCAACGCGGCGTTGCCGGAGTAGCTGGTGATCGGAAACACCGACCTAAAGGCCGCATGCAACCCGTGCTCCTGCCGTTTCTCGGCAGTCACCTGCTCCTGCAAAAAACTGCGATACGAATCCAGTTGGATGGCCAGCAGATACGGCACTTCCAGAATGCTGGGACGCTTACCGAAACTGTTGCGTATGCGCTTTTTTTCAGTGAAAGAGTAGGTCATGATTGCTCCTCAATTTAAGGCAGTAGCGAGTAACTAGTGGCTAGTGGCGAGTAAAGATTTCTCGCTACTTACAGACAGCACAAAAAGGCCGGTGGCTTGCGCCACCAGCCGAACGGGGATATAAAAGTAAACGACTCGCCAACAGGACTACTTGATCTCGACCGCAGCGCCCGCTTCTTCCAGTTGCTTTTTGATATCTTCGGCGTCTTTCTTGGGGATACCCTCTTTAACTACCGAGGGCGCGCCTTCCACCAGATCCTTTGCCTCTTTCAGGCCCAGACCCGTGATGGTGCGGATCACCTTGATGACGCCAACCTTGTTCTCGCCGAACTTGGTCATGGTGACGGTGAACTCGGTCTGCTCTTCCGCCGCTGGGCCCGCGCCCGCCGCAGGGCCGGCAGCTACCGCCACTGCTGCGGACACACCGAATTTCTCCTCCATCGCCGAGATCAGGTCAACGATATCAACGACGGTCATGTTGCCGACGGTTTCTAAAATCTGCTCTTTGGTTACAGCCATGTGAATACTCCTATTAAAGTCAGTTGCTAGTTACTAGTTGCTAGTGGCTAGCGATAAAAAAACAAGTGGTTTAGCGGGGGTTCGCTACTAGCTACTAGCGACTAGCGACTGTTTCAAATCGCGCACCGCAGCCAGCGTACGAACCAGTTTGCCGACCGGCGCCTTCATCACCGCCATCAACATGCTGAGCGCCACGTTGCGGTTCGGCATCTTGGCCAGTTTCTGAATCTCGGCCAGGTTCAGCAGCTTGCCGTTAAAAGCGCCCGCCTTGATAATGAGACGGTTGAACTCCTTGGCGAAATCGCTCATCACCCTGGGCGCGCTGGTGGCGTCCTCGGTGGAGAAGGCCAGCATCAGCGGACCCGTCAGCGTATCCTGCAGGCATTCGTACTCCGTCTTCTCGACGGCGCGCCGCGCCAGGGTATTGCGCACCACGCGCAGATACACCCCGGCCTTGCGCGCCTCCGCACGCAGGCGGGTCAGTTCGCCCGCCGTCAGGCCCCGGTATTCAGCGGCGACTGCGGACTTGGCGCTACCCGCCACCTCCGCCACCTCTGTCACGATGGCTTTTTTGCCTTCTAAATTGAGACTCATACTTTTACTCCTCTCCTGGTGGTCAACACGAGGCCGGTCATCCAGACCCACCTCACCTTACGGCGACCGTAACCAGGGAGTACCTGATCGGGTGACACCGTCTGCGCAGGACATTAAGCGTTCGGATATAAACACCCTCACGCACCTGCGGTCTTCGACTAAATCCCCCAACCTTCGTCCACCCGCTTTGAAAAAAGTGGAGCCCGGCGAGGGGATTTCTATACTGCTAAACTCGACTGATCTATCACTATCCCCGGCCCCATGGTGCTGGAGAGGGTGATCTTCTTAAGATAAATGCCCTTGGCGGTGCTCGGCCTGGACTTGTTGAGATCGGCAAGCAGCGCCTGGAGATTCTCGCGTATGGCGGGCGCCTCGAAAGACGCCTTGCCGATGCTGCACTGCACGATCCCCGCCTTGTCGGCGCGGTAACGCACCTGGCCGGCCTTGGCGTTCTTGACGGCGCCCGCCACGTCGGCCGTCACCGTGCCCACCTTGGGGTTGGGCATCAGGCCGCGCGGGCCCAACACCTGACCAAGCTGGCCCACCACGCGCATCGCGTCGGGAGTGGCGATCACTACGTCGAAATCCATAGTGCCGGCCTTGATGGTCGCCGCCAGATCATCGAAACCCACGATGTCGGCGCCCGCCGCCTTGGCGGCCTCGGCATTGGCGCCTTGGGCGAACACCGCCACCCGCACCGACTTGCCTATGCCGTTGGGCAGCACTGTGGAGCCGCGCACCACCTGATCGGACTTCTTGGGATCTATGCCCAAATTAATGCTCACGTCCACGGACTCTGCGAATTTGGCCGTGGCGCACTCCTTCAGGAGGCGCAACGCCTCGTCCACGGGATACTGCTTGCCGGGCTTGAGCTTGCTGGTGTAGGTCTTGACGCGCTTTGCTAATTTTGGCATGGCTTAGATCTCCGTCTCGATGCCCATGCTGCGGGCGCTGCCTGCGATGGTGCGCACAGCGGCATCCAGGTCTGCGGCAGTAAGATCGGGCGTCTTGGCCTTGGCGATATCTTCAAGTTGCGCGCGGCTCACTTTACCCACCTTCACGCTGTTGGGCGTCTTGCTGCCGCTCTCGATGCCGGCCGCCTTCTTCAACAGGATCGAAGCAGGCGGCGTCTTAGTGACAAAGGTGAAACTGCGATCGCTGTAGACAGTGATGACTACCGGCAGCGGCAGACCGGGCTCGACACCCTGCGTCTGCGCGTTAAACGCCTTGCAGAATTCCATGATGTTCACGCCGCGCTGGCCCAATGCGGGGCCTACCGGCGGACTCGGGTTGGCCTGGCCGGCCTTGACCTGCAGTTTAACGTAGGCCTCTATTTTCTTGGCCATGATGTAATGCTCCTTATAGTGGGTGCAAACGCCTTGCGGCTCCCCTGTTAAAAAACTGTAGGGCCGAATTCATTCGGCCTGCTGCGAATGAATTCGCACCTACATCAAGCCTTCTCCACCTGACTAAACTCCAACTCCACCGGTGTGGAGCGGCCAAAGATCAACACCGCCACGCGCAACCGGCTCTTTTCGTAGTTGACCTCTTCCACCACGCCGTTGAAATCGTTGAACGGCCCATCGGTCACACGCACCACCTCGCCCGGCTCGAACAGCACCTTGGGGCGCGGCTTGTCGGCGCCTTCGTGCACGCGTTGTAAAATCGCCTGCGCTTCCTTGTCGGTGATCGGCGCCGGTTTATCGCTGGTGCCACCGATAAACCCCATCACCTTGGGCACATCCTTCACCAGATGCCAGGTGTCGTCACCCATCTCCATCTGCACCAGCACATAGCCGGGGAAGAATTTGCGCTCGCTCTTGCGCTTTTGCCCCTCGCGCATCTCCACCACTTCTTCGGTGGGCACCAGGATATCGCCGAACTTGTCCTGCATGTTGCTGCGCGCGACGTGCTCTTTCAGCGAGTTCTTCACCTGGTTTTCAAAACCGGAATAGGCATGCACTACATACCATCGCAATGACATGCGCTCAGCCTCCTTGACGGGTCAGCCACTGCACCGACCCCAGCAATACCATATCGAGCAGCCAAAGCACGATGGCCACCACTATCACCACCACAAACACCACCAGGGTGGTTTGGGTTGTCTCCTTGCGGCTGGGCCACACCACACGGCGTATCTCATTGCGGGATTCGATGGCAAATCCCCAGCCCGCGCGCCCGATTTCGGTCTGCAACGCGATCACCACCGCTATGCTCAACGCCGCCAGCAGGCCGAGCACGCGCAGCAGCTTGGACTGATCCGCAAACCAATAAAAACCTACGATTGCGCCCAGCAGAACCGCAATCGCCACCAGCAGCTTAATCTTGTCCGCCATACTCTGCTTGGCCGAATGAATTCGGCCCTACTCCTTGAAATATGTTCGGCCGAATGAATTCGGCCCTACTACCGCCAGTATGGCAGGCCAGGAGGGAATCGAACCCCCAACCTGCGGTTTTGGAGACCGCCGCTCTGCCAATTGAGCTACTGGCCTATTTAAAACAGATACAAGATACAAGGGCAAAGATACAAGAAGTCCTACGTTTACTTGTATCTTGTATCTTTTCCCTTGTATCTGTTACTCCAGTATTTTAGCCACCACACCCGCGCCGACGGTCCTGCCGCCTTCACGGATGGCGA
>CAYUAZ010000093.1:0-8166 GCA_964442865.1 uncultured Gammaproteobacteria bacterium | reverse complement strand
GGGACTTTACCGCCCCGCGTTCTGGAAGGAGAACTGCGGTTTCGGCCTCATCGCCCAGAGGGACGGCCAGGCCAGCCATTGGCTGGTGCAGACCGCCATTGGCTCGCTGGCCTGCCTCACCCACCGCGGCGCCATCGCGCCGGACGGCAAGACGGGCGACGGCTGCGGCCTGTTGATTAAAAAGCCCGACGGCTTCTTCCACGCCATCGCTGCGGAGCTGGGTATCAAGCCCGCACAGAACTACGCTGTCGGCGTGCTCTTTCTCCATCAGGATCCGCGCCTCGCCGAACAGGCCCGCACCAGTTTAACCTCCGAACTACAAAAAGAGGGCTTGAGCGTTGCAGGCTGGCGCATCGTGCCCACGGATCAAGAAGCGTGTGGCGCGGAGGCCCTTAAGTCTCTGCCGCACATCGAGCACGTTTTCGTTAATGCCCCGGACGGCATGGACACAACCGCCTTTGATCGCCACCTGTACATCGCCCGGCGCCGCGCCGAGAAGGCGATTCATCCGGACGACAAGACCTTTTACATCCCCAGCCTGTCGTGCCGGGTGATCTCGTACAAGGGTCTGGTGATGCCGGCCAATCTGCCGGTGTTTTATCCTGACCTCTGCGATGCGCGCTTCGAGTCGGCACTGGCCGTTTATCACCAACGCTTCTCCACCAACACCTGGCCGGAGTGGCGGCTGGCCCAGCCGTTCCGCTATCTCGCCCACAACGGCGAGATCAACACCGTACAGGGCAATCGCAACTGGTCGGTGGCGCGCGGTAAAAAATTCGTGAGCCCGCTCATCCCTGACATGGACGACGTGCGTCCGCTGGTCTCGATGACCGGCTCGGACTCCCTGAGCCTCGACAACATGGCCGATGCGCTCATCGCCGGCGGTATGGATTTGTTGCACGCGATGCGCCTGCTGATTCCGCCCGCGTGGGAAAACGACCAGACCATGGACCCGGAGCTGCGCGCCTTTTACGAATATCACTCGATGCACATGGAGCCTTGGGACGGACCGGCCGGTATCGTGATGACCGACGGCCGTTACGCCGCCTGCCTCATGGATCGTAACGGCCTGCGCCCGGCGCGCTATGTGATCACCAAAGACCGCCACATCACGCTCGCCTCCGAGATCGGCGTGTACGCCTATCCACCCGATCAGGTGGTCGCCAAGGGCCGCCTCAAGCCCGGCCAGATGATCGCCGCAGACACCGAGACCGGCACGCTGCTGTTGCCGCAAGACATAGACCGGCTGCTCCAGCAACGCCAGCCCTATCGCGCCTGGCTGACTCAGTACGCGCAACAACTCAGCGCGGTGCAGGACGACAACTCCGAGGCCGCGCTGGACGAACACCAGGTGTTGGTACACCAAAAACTGTTCAATGTCAGCTTCGAGGAGCGCGACCAGGTGTTGCGCGTGCTCGCCGAGAGTGGTCAGGAGGCGGTGGGCTCGATGGGCGACGACACGCCGATGGCGGTGCTGTCGCATCACGTGCGCTCGCTGTACGATTATTTCCGGCAACAGTTCGCGCAAGTCACCAACCCGCCGATAGATCCGTTGCGCGAGGCGATCGTGATGTCGCTCAGCACCTGCTTCGGGCGCGAGCGCAATCTGTTCGAGGAAAAACCCGAACACGCCAAGCGTCTCACCGTGCCCTCGCCGGTGTTGTACGAGGGCCAGTTCGCCGCGCTGGTAAGCCAGACCGATCCCGACTACGCCGTCGCGCACATCGCCCTCAACTATCCCGCCGGTGAAACACTGCGCGCGGCTGTGGAGCATGTGTGCGACGCAGCCGTTCAGGCGGTAAAAAACGGCGCGGTGATTCTGGCGTTGTCCGACCGCAACATCGCCAAAGACACCCTGCCCATCCCGGCGTTGCTCGCCACCGGCGCGGTGCACCATCGTTTAATCCGGGCGGGCCTGCGCTGCGACGCGAACATCGTGGTGGAGACCGGCTCCGCGCGCGACCCGCATCATATCGCCGTGCTGATCGGCTACGGCGCGACCGCGGTGTTCCCGTATCTCGCCTATGAAGTCTTGCGCGACATGATGCGCGACGGCGAGATCGTCAACAAAGATGCGCCCAAAGTACTGGGCGCGTATCGCAAGGGCGTGGACAAGGCGCTCTACAAAATTATCTCCAAGATGGGCATTGCGACCATCGCCAGCTATCGCGGCGCGCAATTGTTCGAGGCGGTAGGCCTGCACGATGAAGTGGTCGCGCTGTGCTTTACCGGCACGGTAAGCCGTCTGCAAGGCACGGACTTTGCCGAGATCGAATCCGACCAGCGCGCGCTCGCCCGTTTTGCCTGGAATCCGCGCAAGCCGCTCGCCCAGGGCGGTCTGCTGAAGTACATCTACGACGGCGAATACCACGCCTACAATCCCGATGTGGTGATGACCTTGCAGGCCGCAGTGAAGTCCGGCGACTATGCCAAATATCTGGAATACGCCCGGCTGGTCAACGAGCGTCCGGCCGCGATGTTGCGCGATCTTCTGGCAGTGCGCGATGATGCGACGCCGATCCCGCTCGAGCAGGTCGAGCCGATTGAAAAAATCCTGCCGCGCTTTGATTCTGCGGGCATGTCCTTAGGCGCGCTGTCGCCCGAGGCGCACGAAGCACTCGCCATCGCCATGAATCGCCTGGGCGGGCGCTCCAATTCCGGCGAAGGCGGCGAACACCCGCACCGTTACGGCACTGAAAAAACCTCCAAGATCAAGCAGGTCGCGGCGGGACGCTTCGGCGTGACGCCCACCTATCTGGTCAACGCCGAAGTGTTGCAGATCAAGATGGCGCAGGGCGCGAAGCCCGGCGAAGGCGGCCAATTGCCCGGCGAGAAGGTGAACAAGATGATCGCCGAGTTGCGTTATTCGCGCCCCGGCGTCGCGCTCATCTCGCCGCCGCCGCACCACGATATTTATTCAATCGAGGACTTGGCGCAGCTCATCTTCGACCTCAAGCAGATCAATCCGCAGGCGCTGGTGTCGGTCAAGCTGGTCGCCGAGGCGGGTGTGGGCACGGTGGCTGCGGGTGTGGCCAAGGCCTACGCCGATTTGATTACCATCTCCGGCTATGACGGCGGCACCGGTGCGAGTCCGCTCAGCTCAGTGAAATACGCGGGCAGCCCGTGGGAATTGGGTCTGACTGAAACCCATCAGGTGCTGCGCGCCAATAACCTGCGCGACAAGGTGCGCTTGCAGACCGACGGCGGCCTGAAGACCGGCCTCGACGTCATCAAGGCGGCAATATTGGGTGCTGAGAGCTTCGGCTTCGGCACCGCGCCGATGATCGCGCTCGGCTGCAAGTATTTACGCATCTGTCATTTGAATACCTGCGCGACCGGTGTCGCAACCCAACACGATGTGCTGCGCAAGGAGCATTTCATCGGTCTGCCGGAGATGGTGGAAAACTACTTCCGCTTCGTCGCGCGCGAAACCCGCGAATGGCTCGCCAAGCTCGGCGTCAGCAATCTCGCCGACCTGATCGGCCGCACCGATCTGTTGCGCATCCTGCCCGGCGAAACCGCCAAGCAGAGACTCTTGAATCTCGCCCCGCTGCTTTCAAACGCCGGCGTACCGGATGATAAACCTCAGTATTGCCTGCAGCCGCGCAACCAACCCTTCGACAAGGGCGAACTCGCGGAACTGATGGTGCGCGACATGCTGGATGTCATCGAACACAAGCGCGGGGGGATTTTCAAATACAAGATCCGCAACGTCAACCGTTCCATCGGCGCGCGCCTGTCGGGCGAGATCGCCCGCCGCCACGGCAACCAGGGCATGAACGACGCGCCCATCACCCTCCACCTGCAAGGCAGCGCGGGACAAAGCTTTGGCGTGTGGAACGCGGGGGGATTGCACCTGGTACTGGAGGGTGACGCCAACGATTACGTCGGCAAGGGCATGGCGGGCGGCAAGATCGTGATCTATCCGCCGCGCAACAGCACCTTCAAGTCCAACGAGACTACCCTCATCGGTAATACCTGTTTGTATGGCGCGACCGGCGGCAAGTTGTATGCGGCGGGTGTGGCCGGGGAACGTTTTGCGGTGCGCAACTCCGGCGCGCGCGCGGTAGTGGAAGGCATCGGCGATCACGGCTGCGAATACATGACCGGCGGCGAGGTCGTGGTGCTTGGTCCCACCGGCCTCAATTTCGGCGCGGGCATGACCGGCGGCTTCGCTTACGTCCTCGATCAGGAAAATAATTTCGCCGATCGTTACAACCCGGAACTGATAGACCTGCACCGCATTCATACCCTGGAAGCGCACCAGCATCATCTGCGCGGGCTCATCGAGGAATTTGTCGAAGAGACCGGCAGTGCCTGGGCGAAAAACATCCTCGGCAGTTTCGATACCATGGCCGAAAAATTCTGGCTCATCAAGGCCAAGGCGGCGTCACTCGACAGCCTGTTACAGCCGCGCGCCAAGTCTATCCATGACGAACCGGTTGTTATCCGCGCTCCCGCCGTCGGCGTCGCCGTGGCGATATAACACACCCACCACTCAACCCGGTTTTCGATATGCCCAATTACTTCCAGTTCCTGGACATCCCGCGTCAGGACCCGCCCAAGACACCGGCCGTCATCCGCATTCATAAATCGAATGAGATCTACGGCCAGTTCGACGCCAAAGGCGCCGCCGAACAATCCGGACGCTGCCTTGCCTGTGGCAATCCCTACTGCGAGTGGAAGTGCCCGGTGCACAATTACATCCCGAATTGGCTGAAGCTCATCCAGGAAGGCAACCTGTTCGAGGCCGCGGAACTCTCGCACAAAACCAATTCACTGCCCGAAGTGTGCGGCCGCGTATGTCCGCAGGATCGTTTATGCGAGGGCGCCTGCACCTTGAACGACGGCTTCGGCGCGGTGACCATCGGCTCGATCGAGAAATACATCACCGATGAAGCAGTGAAACAGGGCTGGCGGCCAGACATGTCCGGCGTGGTGATCAACGGCAAGCGCGTCGCGGTCATCGGTGCGGGCCCGGCGGGCCTCGGCTGCGCCGACGTGTTGACGCGCAACGGCGTCAAGGCCGTGGTCTACGACCGTTACCCGGAAATCGGCGGCCTGCTCACCTTCGGCATCCCCGAATTCAAATTGGAAAAACACGTCGTGAAGACGCGGCGCATGCTGCTGGAAGGCATGGGTGTCGAATTTCGTTTGAACACCGAAATCGGTAAGGATATTTCTTTCCAGAAACTGCTCGATGAATACGACGCCGTGTTTCTCGGCATGGGCACGTACAAGTATATGAAGGGCGAATTTCCCGGCGAGTCACTGCCCGGCGTGTACGAGGCCCTGCCCTATCTGGTCGCCAACATCAACCGCCCGCTCGGATTTGAAAAAAATCCCGCCGAATTTATAGACATGCAAGGACAGCGCGTCGTCGTGCTGGGCGGCGGCGACACCGCCATGGACTGCAACCGCAGCGCGATACGCCAGGGTGCGGCGAGTGTGGTCTGTGCCTACCGGCGCGACGAAGCCAACATGCCCGGCTCGCGGCGCGAAGTGGCCAACGCCAAGGAAGAAGGCGTGCAGTTTTTGTGGAACCGCCAGCCTGTCGAGATCGTCGGCGATGGTAAAGTGGAAGGCGTGAAGGTCGTCACCACCGCGTTGGGGACACCGGACGCCCGCGGTCGTCGCACCCCGCAGCCGGTGGCGGGCAGCGAGGAAATCATCCCCGCTGATCGGGTGATTATCGCCTTCGGTTTCAGGCCTAATCCCGCGCCGTGGTTTGGCGATTTCAATATACAGTCGGATGCGCAGGGCCGCATCCAGGCGCCCGCGAAAGGTAAATTCAAGCACCAGACCAGCAACCCAAAAATATTCGCGGGCGGCGACATGGTTCGCGGTTCCGATCTGGTGGTCACCGCCGTGTTTGAGGGCCGCGAGGCCGCGCTGGGGATATTGGATTACCTGGACGTATAGACCCTTGTTATAACTTTTGTTATATTATAAAATATAACAATTGTTATAACCCGAGAGGCTCACCACCATGATTAAAGCGAAGCTCACCGCAATCGGCAACTCCACCGGCGTGATCCTGCCCAAGGAAGCCTTGGGTAAATTGCACGCCGAAAAAGGCGATCAGGTATTTTTGGTAGAGACGCCCGGTGGCTATGAAATCACGGCTTATGACCCCGACTTTGAACGCCAGATGAAATTGGGCAAGCAGGCTATGCGCCGCTACCGCAACGCCTTGCGTGAACTTGCGAAGTGAAATCCCCGCGCTGGGTGAGTCGGCGGGTTGTGCTGGCCCTGCACAAGGAATGCATTGCTACTTTTGGAGGCAGTGATGGCGTACGTGATGAAGGTTTGCTCGACTCGGCACTGGCGCGACCTGAAAATCTGCTCTGCTACGGCACACCCACACCGCATGAACTGGCTGCCGCGTATGGCTACGGCATCGCCAAGAACCATCCGTTTATAGACGGCAACAAACGCACGGCGTTTCTTACCACGGCAGTGTTTCTAATGGATAATGGCTTTCAACCCATGGTGAGCGAGGCGGAGGCAGTAAGCGCGATGACCGCGCTTGCCGCCGGCCAGTTAACCGAAGTCGAGTTTACACAATGGCTGAGACAAAGCTTCAAGACCGTTAAGAAAAAACCCAGTAAATAATTTTACTTGTTATGACCCCACTTAAAAACGACCGCTTTCTGCGCGCCCTGCTGCGTCAACCCGTAGATGTCACACCTGTATGGATGATGCGCCAGGCCGGCAGATATTTACCCGAATACCGCGCCACGCGCCAAAAGGCGGGGGATTTTATGGCACTGTGCAAAACTCCCGAACTGGCTTGTGAGGTCACCTTGCAGCCACTTGACCGGTTTCCGCTGGATGCCGCGATTTTGTTTTCCGACATCCTCACCATACCCGATGCGATGGGGCTGGGGCTGTATTTCTCCGAAGGCGAAGGGCCACGCTTCAAGAGTCCGGTGCGGACGGCGCAGGATGTCGCCGCGCTCGGGGTACCTGACCCGGAAAAGGAACTGCGTTATGTGATGGATGCGGTGCGCCTGATCCGGCGCGAGCTTGACGGGCGCGTGCCGCTCATCGGCTTCGCGGGGAGTCCCTGGACGCTGGCCACCTACATGGTCGAAGGCGCCGGCACCAAAGAGTTTGCCCACGTCAAACGCATGCTGTTTGACGAACCCAAGGTCATGCATCAATTACTGGACGTGCTGGCGCGCTCGGTCGCCGAATACCTTAACGCGCAGATTGCCGCAGGCGCGCAGGCAGTGATGGTGTTTGACACCTGGGGCGGTGTGCTGACCCCGCGCGATTACAAAGAGTTTTCGCTGCGTTACATGGAGCGCATTGTGCAGGGTCTCACACGCGAACACGAAGGCCACCGCGTACCTGTCATTCTGTTCACCAAGAACGGCGGGCAGTGGCTGGAGGCGATGGCGGAGACGGGCTGTGACGCACTGGGCATAGACTGGACCACCGATCTTGCCGACGCACGCAGACGTGTCGGCGACAAGGTCGCTCTGCAAGGCAATATGGATCCCTCCGTGCTGTACGCCTCGCCTGCGCGCATCCGCACCGAAGTAGAAACTATATTGACCAGCTATGGCCCCGGTAACGGCCACGTCTTCAATCTCGGCCACGGTATTCATCAACACGTCAAACCGGAACACGCGGCGGCCTTGGTCGAGGCCGTGCATGAATTGAGCCCCCGCCATCATCAACCTCACGGTGGGCGCTGACACCGAACTGCTGGGCTTGCTGTCTGACGGGTTCTTTCATTCCGGCGCCGAACTGGGACGCAGCTTGAAGATCGGCCGCAGCGCGGTGTGGAAGCGGATTCGAATCTTGACTAAATCCGGCATTGAGATCTACGCCGTGCCCGGCCGGGGCTACCGGCTGACAGAACCCGTGGAACTGTTGGACCGCTCCGCCATCCTCGCTGGTTTGAACGGCCCAGCGCGCCGCCTGCTCAGCGAACTCGACATCCTCAACGAAATAGACTCGACGAATCTTTATCTGCTGCGGAAGGCTAATGCAGGAGCGCCGGGCGGCTACGCCTGCCTCGCCGAGCAGCAACACGCCGGGCGCGGCCGGCGCGGCAAGCACTGGTTGTCGCCCTTCGGCGGGAACATCTATATGTCGCTGTTGTGGCGTTTCCCAGAGCACCCCCCCGCCCTCTCGGGTTTGAGCTTGGCCATC
>CAYUAZ010000092.1:0-8249 GCA_964442865.1 uncultured Gammaproteobacteria bacterium | reverse complement strand
TTTCCAACACCCTGCGGTGTGGTACATGGATGTACCACCATTTTTCAAATACACAGGTATTTGAAAAATGAAGCAAAGAAAAAATCACACTTTTTTCTTTGCGGGTTGAAAAAGCCCATGGAAGGGCTTTTTCAACAACCTGCTAGCAGGCATATTTTCTAACGCAGACTCGGCGTACGCTGTTCCGTGCCCAGCACCGCGGAGAGAGCCTGCATCGCGCCCACGCCCAGCCGCTCAACCAAACGATCCAGATAACGTCCGCGCACGGTGAAGTCCACAATATTCTCGGTCTTGATAATATCGCGGGCCACCGAGCTGCTGCTACCCAAGCCGTCCACCAATCCAAGTTCCACGCCCTGCTCTCCGGTCCATATAAAACCGTTGTAGAGGTCTGCGCCTTGCTTGAGGCGATCACCGCGACCTTTTTTGACGGTCTCGATAAACTGCTTGTGGACATCGTCGAGCACGCCCTTCATGTGCTTGACCTCGTCTTCGTTAACCGGTGCGAACGGATCGAGAAAACCTTTGTGCTCTCCCGCCGTCAGCAAGCGTCGCTCGACGCCGAGCTTTTCCATCGTGCCGACGAAACCGAAACCGTCGGAGAGCACCCCGATAGAACCCACCAGACTGGCCTTGTCGGCATAGATTCTATCGGCTGCGGCGGCGACATAATAGCCGCCCGAGGCGCAGATGTCGGTAATCACGGCATAGATAGGGATGTTCGGATACTTGGCGCGCAGGCGGCGGATTTCGTCGTTGACATAGCCGGCCTGCACCGGGCTGCCGCCCGGGCTGTTGATGCGCAGAATCACCCCGGTGGTGTTCTTGTCCTTAAAGGCGGCGCGCAGACCGGCGTTGATGGTGTCGGCGTTGGCCTCCGCGTTGTCGGCGATGATGCCTTGCAGGTCCACCAGGGCTGTATGCTTGCCCACCGTTATGCCCGTCGTGTCTTTGGGCAGATAGATCAACAGCAAGGCGAACAGGTAAACGAACGCCAGCGACTTGAAAAAGATGCCCCAGCGGCGCGCGCGCCGCTGTTCATTGTAAGCCGCAAACACCAGACGTTGCACGAGACTACGCTCCCAGGCTTCCTTCGATGGTTCTGAAGCCGGGGGCGGTGTAGGACGATTTTCGAGTTCGTTGTCGGACATAGTCATACCTATCTATCAAAGTTGAAAAAAACTTCACCGCAGAGGAGAGACAAATAAATTAGATGCCTCCCTCTGCGTCCTCTGCGGTGAAACATTTCTTTAATCAGTTACCCGACACTCTGCCAGCCAGACCGGCAGATCGCTGATCCGGTCCAGACAGCCGAGCGGCGCGTGCCCCAGCAGCCGCTCGCGGCTGTGCACGCCGTAGCTCACCGCGAGCGCGGCGGCGCCCGCCTGTTTGGCCATCTGCATATCATACTCGGTATCGCCGACCATGAGGGTCCGGCCGGGTTCCATTTCCAGCTCCTCCATGATCTCCAGCAACATCTGCGGATGGGGTTTGGAGATCGTCTCGTCGGCGCAGCGCGAGGTGTGAAATAAACTCGTGCAACCGGTCTGTTCCAGCACGTGGTTGAGACCTTGGCGGCCCTTGCCCGTGGCCACGGCCAACAGATAACCTTGCCCGCGCAGCGCGGTCAAGGTTTCAGAGACGCCGGGAAACAGCTCCGAGGTAATCTCGGAATTCCCCAGGAAGTGGTGGCGATACGCCGCGGCCAGACGCTCGTGCTGATCATCGCGGACATCCGGGAACAGTGCATAAAAGGCCTCGCGCAGACCGAGGCCGATAATATTGCGGGCCCTGGCCTCATCGAGCGCGGGCAGCCCGGCATCCAGCGCGGCTGCCTGCAAGCACCCCACGATACGGGCCTCGGAGTCCATCAAGGTTCCGTCCCAATCGAATACCAGTAAAGGAAAGCGCATATTACTGAGTGCGACCTTCATCCAATCGCTTCAACATCGCCTGCAAATCCTCGCCTAACGGCGCGGTCACATGCAGCTTGCGGCCACTGGAGAGTTGACACGCCACGCTGCGGGCATGCAGAAACATGCGCTTGAGGCCGAGGCCCTTCATGTGGCGGTTAAAATCGGGATCGCCGTATTTGGAATCACCCGCGATAGGATGCCCGGCGTGCGCGGCGTGCACGCGGATCTGATGGGTGCGCCCTTGCATCAGTTGGATCTGCATCAGGCTACAGTCCGCGTAGAGTTTGACCGGTTCAAACAGGCTTTGGGCCTGCTTGCCTTCCTCGCTGACCTTGACCCGCCGCTCGCCGGACTCGAGCAGGTTTTTACACAGTGCTGCGTCTATGATGCGGCCCTTGCCGCGCCAGCGGCCCTTGACCAGGGCGAGATAGTGTTTGCTCACCCCGCCCTCGCGCAGCAGCGTGTGCAGATTGAGCAGGGTGGCACGCTGTTTTGCTATCATGAGGCAGCCCGAGGTATCCCGGTCGAGGCGGTGCACCAGTTCCAGAAACGGGGCTTCGGGACGCAGCGCACGCAAGACCTCGATCACGCCGTGACTCACCCCGCTGCCGCCGTGCACGGCTATCCCCGCCGGCTTGTTCAGAATCAGCAGGTCGTCATCCTCATACAGCACGCTCGTTTGAACCCGCTCCAGAAACTGGTCAGCCGGGCGGGACGGAGTGCCCTCCTCGCTCAGCCGCAAAGGGGGGATGCGGACACTATCGCCGGCCTGCAGCCGATACCCGGCCTTGATGCGGCCCTTATTGACCCTCACCTCGCCACTGCGCACTATCCGGTAGACCAGGCTGCGCGGCACGCCCTTGAGGTGAGAAAGCAGATAGTTATCAATACGTTGCCCAACATGCATGGCGCTGATCTCAACGAACTGGGCGGGGGTGGGCTCTTTTTTGCATGGCTCACGCATTTTTGAGATACTATATGAACAGAACTAAACAGTTAGGTTTGGTTTTGGGCTCTACGCCAGACGCGAATGCAAGGTTATATACCTGAGTACAGCGCGGCGACAGGCAACACGGACTAACGTACTTTCCATGCCAAGAATCGCCCGGCCCACAGGTCGGTGCGATGCGGCGGTGTATCTTTACCGCGCCTTGCTATACATGGAGATACGATAAAGGGTTTTACTTCGCTCACCCTGCAAAGAGCGACCATAACGAATGCGTTCCCATGTCTAATGGGACAGCCGACAGAGTGTGGTGCAATACCAACAGCCCTCCGATGCGAATCGTATCGTGAGACATTGTACACCTTAATCGGTAGTCCGACGACCCGGCACCCCATGGATGCGGTCGAGCGCTAAAGGATTACCACCATGAAAAGAATGTTATTTAACGCAACTCAGCCCGAGGAGTTGCGGGTAGCGCTGGTTGACGGCCAGCGTTTGTACGACCTCGATATCGAGACCTCTACCCGGGAACAAAAAAAGTCCAATATCTACAAGGGCAGGATCACCCGTATCGAATCCAGTCTGGAAGCGGCCTTCGTGGACTATGGTTCCGAACGCCACGGCTTCCTGCCCTTCAAGGAAATCTCCCGCAGCTATTTCAACCCTGCCCAGGCCAATATCCCCGGCCGCGGTATCAAGGAGCTGCTGCGCGAAGGCCAGGAGATCATGGTGCAGGTCGAAAAAGAGGAGCGCGGCACCAAGGGTGCGGCGCTTACCACCTTCATCAGCCTGGCGGGACGCTATCTCGTGCTCATGCCGAACAACCCGCGCGCGGGTGGCGTATCGCGGCGCATCGAGGGCGAAGAACGCAGCGAACTGAAAGACGTGATGAACGCCCTGCAGGTGCCCGATGGCATGGGCATGATCGTACGCACCGCCGGGCTCGGCAAGAGCGCCGAGGAGCTACAGTGGGATCTCGATTACCTGGTCCGCCTGTGGCAGGCGATCGAAGAAGCCGCCGCCCAGCCGCGCCATGCCCCCTACCTGATCCATCAGGAGAGCAATGTCGTCATCCGCGCCATCCGCGACTACCTGCGCAAAGACATCAACGAGATATTGATAGACGACCCGAAGGTCTACAACGAGGCCGTCGAGTTTATGCAGAACGTCATGCCGCATAATCTCCACCGCGTCAAACTCTACCAGGACAGCATCCCGCTGTTCACCCGTTTTCAGATCGAGAGCCAGATCGAATCGGCCTTCCGGCGCGACGTGCGCCTGCCCTCCGGCGGCTCTATCGTCATAGACCGCACCGAGGCGCTGGTCTCGATTGACATCAACTCGGCGCGCGCCACGCGCGGCGGCGATATCGAAGAAACTGCCCTCAACACCAACCTCGAGGCCGCCGATGAAATCGCCTGCCAGTTGCGGCTGCGCGACCTCGGCGGACTGATCGTGATTGACTTTATAGACATGACCCCGGCGCGCAACCAGCGTCTGGTTGAGGACCGTCTGAAAGAAGCGCTCAAGGCGGACCGCGCCCGCGTCCAGGTCGGGCGGATCTCGCGCTTCGGTCTGCTGGAGATGTCGCGGCAGCGCATCCGCTCTTCGCTCGGTGAAACCAGCCAGATCGTCTGCCCGCGCTGCAACGGCCAGGGCGCCATCCGCGGGGTTGAATCTTCCGCGCTTTCGTTGTTACGCATCATCGAAGAAGAAGGCATGAAGGAAAGCACCGGCAGGGTCGAGGTGCAATTGCCGGTCAACGTAGCCACTTTTCTGCTGAACGAGAAACGCGACGCGGTGAGCGCCATCGAACAGCGTCACGAGATCAGCATCATCCTGGTGCCGAATACCGACCTCATGACGCCAAACTATGAACTCAAGCGCATCCGCACCGAGGACATGCCCAGCGAAGAGACCGCCAAGCCGAGTTACGAACTGGCGACTCCCATCGAAGAAGTCACCGAGATGATGGCGCCCGTGCAAAAGGCCGTGACCGAAGAACCCATGGTAAGAGGTATCGTACCGCCCGCACCCATGCCGGTGCGCCCGGACCACACTGCCGCCCCAGCGGCCAAGCCCGGACTCCTCAAGCAGCTCTTGTTCGGCCTGTTGGGTAAACCGGCCGACACCGCTGCGCCCGAAAAAATTCCGACGACAGTACCCGTTCCCCGCGCGCCCATAGATAGACAGCGCGAACGCCCACCGCAAGCCCGTCCCGAGCAGGCGGGACGGCGCGGCGGCCAGCAGCAAGCGCGCAAGAAGACCGGTGAGCGCGGAAGCAAAGAGGGACGCAGACCCGACAGACCCCGTCCGCCTCGCCCTCAAGAGGAGCGCATTCCTGTCGAGAGCAAAGCGCCGGAAGCGGCTGAACTTATCGCCGCCGTCCCCGCCGCTGCTCCCGAAGGCGTCGTGCAGCCCAGTGAAAGGCCGAGCAGCCGGCGTGGCCGGCGTGGCGGCAGACGCCGCCGTCCTGCCGATGGTTCGGCACAGGCCAGAAGGGCAACCGGCGCTGATCCATCCGCCACAGCTTCGGACACATCATCTCCACAGGAGCAGCCGAGCACGGACGCCATGCCGTCCTCCGAGCGACACGACATACCGCGCGCCGAGACGTCCACTACGCCGGCGGCTCCGGTGCGCGCCATAGCGCCGCATACATTCGAACCGACACCGGCCCCTGTCGAACAGCGGAACGTAGAACGACCTGTGATGCCTGCACCTACAGCTCCTCCATTGCCACGCCCTGTCGAACTACAGCAGGTCGAGACCTATCAACCCAGAGAAACCGTGCGGACTGAAGAACCCCGGCTGACTGGAACAGGTTCAGAGGGAAAGCCGGAATAGCCGGTAGCTTGGGGCCAGCAAGATCTTTTGCTGGTCCGGACTCCATCTGGTTATACCGAGATCCCAGATGGAACGATCGCAGACCTTGTAAAAACCTGTTAAAGGTGCCATTATGGGTGTTCAGTAACGTACTGGAGACTCGTCATGGCAAACCTTATTCTCGCGGAAACTACCGCAAGCGTTTCCGAATTGAAGAAGAACCCTATGGGCACCGTCGCCGCTGGCGAAGGTTTCCCGGTTGCGATTCTCAATCGGAACGAGCCGGCTTTTTACTGCGTGCCAGCGAAAGCCTATGAGGCCCTGATGGACAAACTCGAAGATATCGAGCTTAACGCAATCGCCGACGCTCGCAAGGACCTACCCGTTGTCAAAGTCGAACTCAACGACCTTTGAACTCGGGTTTCTCGATGCAGCCTTAAAAGAATGGGGCAAGCTGGACAGCGGTACGCGCGACCAATTCAAGAAGAAATTGGCCGAGCGCTTGACGAACCCGCATGTTCCGTCAGCCCGGCTATCCGGCCGTAAAGACCGCTACAAAATAAAACTTCGGAATGTCGGTTATCGTTTGGTCTACGAAGTCCGCGACAAAGAGCTAATCGTCGTTGTCGTTGCTGTCGGCAAGCGCGAGCGAAACGCCGTCTATAAAGCAGCCGCAAGGCGCTAAGCGGAATCAATCAGTCTGACCGCATTGATTGCGTCAATGCGTGGCTAAAGACAGTCATACAATGAACTTGCCCCCTATTTTTTTTACTATTTTTTTCGTAGGGAATTGAGCGCGATTCAGAAAGAAAAACCCCGCCGAAGCAAGGTCTGTTACCGATACCGAATGCTGATTAGCTGGCGCGTTTGCGGCGGCTCCAGCCGAATCCTGCGAGGCCGATTCCGAGAAGGGCGAGCGTGGCGGGTTCGGGCACTGTTGGAATCGTCTCGCAAGGGTTACCCGTATTACCACCGCACGGTTCGACGAACCCTTTGATTTCGCCGCCGCCGAAAGTGCTTGTGTGGATGTTGAAGTAGGCACTGTCTGCGTCGAAGCCCGTAAGCAGCGCCGCAGTCGCTGAAGCAGCGGTGCCGCCGTGCGTGGCCCTAAAGGCGGCGGTAAAGCTAGAATTCAAGTCGAGGTCCAGAAGAGTCGAATACGTTCCGGCGGTTACGCCCACTGGAAAGCCTGGAAGCGTGCCTGGGGTCACCGCCACGCCAACCGTGCCCGTAAGCGGCGCAGCCGTGCAGCAGTGGATGTGGGAAGCGGTCGTAGTGCCCGACAGGCCTGACCAGATTGCATCTATCGCAAGCTCGTTGGTGGTCGTGTCGAACTCAAATACGACAAGGCCGCTTCCGGTTGCACCCTGAGATTCGGGGCCAAGGATAGCGTCGTAGGTGATGATGGCCGCAGACGCCGGTAGCACAGGGGCTACGGCAAGCAAACAGGTAGCGAGAATGCACGGAATTTCATGATCGTCCCCTCTCCAGAGATTGGCATTCCCGACGGATTGTCACCATGTTCTGACAAAGGGCCAGGTCTTTTGTACCATGAAGCAAGAATCGAACCCTCCCGAGAAAAAGGTTCCGGTGCAGCGCTATCGACCCTTCCTTATATGTTACCCGAGCTTTACTCGGCATATGTTGCTTCACATCTGATTTTACAGCAAGCCCTATGCCATAAAACAAAAAATATTATACTTTCAATAGGTTATGCATTACATCCGTGCCAGGATCCGCTAAAATCCGGAGCAAGTGTAAAATTTCTCGACAACAAATTCATTGCATAGAAGTCAGAGGAGTCATGTTCATTGTATGACTATCCCACCTCACCTTACCTGCGCTAACTACTTTGCCAGCCTTGCTTCTTCCTCATAAGGGGAAACTCAGGGTCTTACCCCATTGATTTTTATACCCATTTCTTCCGAATCAGCCTGAAAGGGTTCGCACAGCCAAAGATCGGCGACCGCGGCGAGTTGTTCGCCTAGATAGACAAGCGGGATGCGATCACGCTGCCAAGGCGGGATGCCGGACGCCTGAAAGAGCTTTTTCAATTCATGGTTTTCCTTGCGGCCCACGGGCCGGCACCGTTCGCCGCCTCGGCGGAAGCGCACGGTGACGGGCAACGTTTGCCAAAGTGCGGCCTTGATGCCCTTACCTTTTATCGGCGTGGCCGTTAGACGGCCGAGTTCGTTGGGTAACATTAAAGGGGTGTCCGTGTCCCAAATCAGGATTTGCCCTGGATTATGTGAGGGTAATGGTTGCATGGCATGGATGAGGTCGCGGTAGCGGCGTACCTCTGCGCCCGGCCAGTGTACGAGGGGCGTGCTGTCGTATTTTGCATACACGACATCGCGCAGGACGCGGTCGAGGTGTGCGGCGTTGGGCAGCGGCAGACCCAGGCGCTTGATCCAGGCGCGGAGTACGTTGCGCTGGCGGGTCTCGTCGAGAGCGCGTAACGCTGTGACGGATAAGGTATCGGGTGCACCGCTGTCCATCTCCGCCAACGCCTGCATCAATTGTGCGGCTTCGGCACAGTGAGTGGCGCTTCGTGACAGGGT
>CAYUAZ010000091.1:0-8309 GCA_964442865.1 uncultured Gammaproteobacteria bacterium | reverse complement strand
GCTCAAGGTGGTATAAAACCGCTTTAGTGCGAACAAAAAATTACTATATAATTCAATTAATTAACTATTTCCAGGCGGGCCGAACCGGTTTTCTAGCCCTAACACCTGTATCGTTAATACATGCAAATAACTTACCAACTGGTGTGGGCCGTCGCACTAGCCGTACTGCTAGTCTGGCTGTGGCTACGCTTCTGGCGCGCCTGCGAGGCCGCCCATCAGGCAGACTGGGGAGGCCGCTGGCTGAACCGCCTGGACGGGTTGAACCGCCTGTTTTGCCGTCATTTTCACCGTCTGCACTATACACCGATCCCTTTGCCCGTGCAGGGGGGCGCCTTGGTGGTGTCGAACCATGTCTCCGGCCTCGATCCCTTGCTGCTCATCGTCGCGGCGCGCCGGCCGTTGCGCTTTGTCATCGCCCAGGAGCAGTACCAGCGTTTCGGCCTCAACTGGCTGTATCGGGCCATAGGCTGTATCCCGGTTGAACGTGAGCGGCAGCCCGAGCTGGCATTGCGGCAGGCCCTGCGCGCCTTGCAAAGCGGGGAAGTGGTGGCATTGTTTCCGCACGGAGGAATTCATCTGGATAGCGATCCTCCGCGTAAATTAAAGGGCGGAGTGGCCCGTCTCGCCCGCATGACGGGCAGCCCGATCTACCCTGTGCGCCTGGAGGGCATACGCGGTCAGGGTCAGGTGTTTAGAGCAGTAGTTCAACGCAGCCATGCCCGGTTGGTCAATTATCCCGCTCTGTATTGCAGCGACGATGAGACTTGTCTCGCCGAGCTTGCAAACATCCTGGAGGGCAGGTCACGCCCATAAAATTTACCGGCTGTGTCAACCTTTTTGTCGCTGCTGCGTTATGTCTTGTACAGATCCCATAACTCAAGGAGCTACACATGAAAAAATACATCCTAACTGGCTTGTTAACGCTGTTTGCAGTAACACCGGTGTGGGCAGGAGAGGGCGGCCATGCGCGACAGGCGGAACGTATGGAGCAGCACGGCGAGCGTATCAACCAGCACCTCGATGCGCGCGGCGCGGCGATCAATAGGCATTTCGACAGCAAGGCCGCTAGGGCGCGCGCCTTGGGCAAGTATAGGCTGGCAGACCACCTCGATGCCCAGGGTAATCGCATCGAACGGCACCTGGATCTGAAGGGTGACCGCATAGAACGGCGTTTTCATCGCAAGGCGGAGCACATAGAACACCACCGGCATCACAGGCATCACGGTTAATTAATTTCCGGAATATGGCCTTGTTCGCTACCAGCATGAATAATAAAGCCATCGCAGCGAGGGAAAATGGCTTGGGCACGGCGCAGGAATTAGAGCAGTTTTTGGCGGGTGTGGAACGGCGGGCATTCCGCATGGCTCAGTTCGCCGTCGGCAATCAGGAAGACGCCCTGGATCTGGTGCAGGACGCCATGTTCAAACTGGCCCGCCAATATGCCGCGCGTGCCCCCCAGGAATGGGGGCCGTTGTTTTATCGAATACTGCAAAGCGGTATACGCGACGCCTATCGTCGCAGCCGGGTGCGCAACCGCTGGCGGGTCTGGTTCAACATAGGCGATGCGGAGGACGACCCGCTGTTGAACCTGCCGGATACGGACAGCCCAGGCCCGGAGCAGCGAACGGTGAATGGCCAGGCGATGAACGCACTGGAAGAAGCGTTGCAACGTCTGCCGCTACGTCAGCAACAAGTCTTTCTGCTGCGCGTCTGGGAAGGGTTGGATATAGCCCAAACGGCGCGTGCGATGGGCTGCACACAAGGCAGCGTCAAGATCCATTACTCACGTGCGGTGCATAGTCTACGCACACTGATGGAGGAGCATCGCGTATGAACAACCAGCATGACCATGAATTTCTTGAGACGGCGAAATCTACACTAAACGCCGGCGCGCGCAATCTTGATGCGCACATCCTGGCGCGACTGCGCACCGCGCGCAGCCAGGCGCTCGATGCCGCAGAACGGCGCCCGGCGTGGTTTGTCTCTCATTGGTTTGTTCCCGGCGCGGCCGTCAGTACGGCCTTGGTGATGGCCGTAGCCGGCCTTTTATGGTTGTCTTCACCGACTGACGAACCCACCGTCCCGGGGGAGGACAGCGACCTGATCGCCGCCGATGAAAATCTCGATATCTACAGCGACTTTGAATTTTATCGCTGGCTGGCGGACGACAATGATTCGGTCTAAGCGAGTATGGGTGGGCGCGGCGCTGGTGCTGGGAGCCGCCATGTGCCAAACCGCGCAAGCGGAGTCTGATCGTTACGCCGCACTTACGCAGTTGGAGTATGAGCTGCTCGACCAGTTCGTCCCGGCGCTTTCTGATTATCTTGCCGTGGATGACGATGAGTTACGCGGAGGCCAGCGCTGGAAAGACCTCACGCCGGAGCAGCGGGAGCGTATCCGCGAGCGCTATCGCCGCTTCCAGGAACTGCCGCCTGATCAGCAGGAACGGATTCGAGAGCGTCACGAGTGGTTCAAGAGCCTCCCACCCGGCGAGCGCCTTGAGCTGCGCGAAAAATGGAAGCGCATGTCGCCGCAGGAGCGCAAAGATCTGCGCAAGGAATTGAAAGAGCTGCGCAAGGAAAAAAAGGAAAAGCGCGCCGCACATCAAGACCGGAATAGCCGCGCGGCGCAAATAAAGCTGGCCGAATGGTTTTTCAAGGGTTGACGAAAAAAATATTGTCCGGCCCACGGATCTTGAAATTTCGCAATAACCCTCCATCTCTGTCCTAGCAGTACTGTGCCTAGCTATTCATCAAGGAGAGATTGGAGATGACGAACATTACACGACTTAGAACTTTTAGCGACCCGTTTGATAATTTGTTTGCAGCGATGTGGCAACCCCGGCTGGTAGAAAGACCCAGGCAGGCCGTTGCCCAGATCAAAATAGACGTTACCGAAACGAAGGATGCCTATATCGTTCAGGCGGAATTGCCGGGCGTGAAGAAGGACGCTATTCAAATCAATATCGCAGACAATCAGGTCTCCATCGGCGCCGAGGTGACCAAACAGCGCGAACTGAAGCCGGACGAGAAGGTGATCGGCAGTGAGCGCAACTACGGCAGTCTGTATCGCAGCTTTACCTTTAAGCAGGATATAGACGAGACCGCGTCAGAGGCGCGTTACAATGACGGCGTGCTGGAATTGACGTTGCCCAAAAAGTCAGCGACCAAAGCAAAGAAACTCACAGTACAGTAACCACGCTGTGTGTAGAGCCTCCGAAAGGTCCAAGGAAGGATTTTTCAGGGGCTTTTTTGTTGTGCAGGATCACCTGCCCAACTGCTGCCTGGCCTGCTCAATAATTCTGTTGTTGCGCGCCACCAGGGTAGAGTTGTTGCCGGCCAGTGTGTTTGATTTCGACGCCAGGTTAATGGCCTGATCGAATTGACTCTGCTGCAGACGTATCCCGGCCAGTCGGCTCCAGACCTCGGCGTTGCGAGGTTCCAGGCGCAGGGCGCGCTCCAGCGCAGCCGCCGCACTGTCGAGGTTGCCGGTGCGTGTCTGTTGTCCGGCGCTGTCGAGCAGTGCCACCACGGCGGAACCCGAACGTGGCGCGGGGCTCTCGGCGGCTGCGCGCTCTCCACCACCGAGTGATGGACGAATAGGCTGAGCAGAGCCCAGAGGTGTGACCTGTACACCGGACTCGGCGTCAGAGGGCTGCTGATCCTCCGCTAGAGCGGGTTCGGCAGTCGCGCCGGTTATGCGATCCTCTATCGGTGCGCTGGCAGACTGCATGGTCGGAACCAGCGAACACCCCGGCAACGATATCAAGCCCAGCAGCAGGCTCGCCGTGGCCAGCTTCCACAACCGATAATAAAAAATACCCAATCTGGTCATCACCGAAAAATATTCCTTATAGTGTCAAAAGTATCTTCAATCACCCCGGGTAAATCGCCGCTGCAGGGTGCGTAATCCAGCGGTGCGCTGCCCTTGATGAACGGCAATTCGACCGCCCCCGTGCAGCCGGGTTCCAGGCGCATTTGCGTTTGCGGGTCCACGCTCACCAGCTCCACGTCGGTGGGCAGGCCAAGACGTAAAGGCTCGCTGTTAATGGCCTTCATAATATCACTCCACACCTTAAGTGCTCCACTGGCTCCGCTCAGGCGCGTGGGCGCATTATCGTCACGCCCCAGCCACACCACAATCAGGTGTTTGCCGCTGAAGCCGGCAAACCAGCTATCACGCAAGTCGTCGGTGGTTCCGGTTTTCCCCGCCAGCTCCAAGTCGGGAAGGGTTTGCTCCAGCGCCTGCGCGGTGCCGCGACGCACCACCTCCTGCATGGCGCGCGTGACCAGAAATGCCGACGCGGGATCAACGGCCTGCTCTACGGAAAGCGGGTAGCGTTGCAGCGGCTCACCGCGGGTGGTGAGCACATCGCGAATGGCGCGCAACGGGGTGCGGAATCCGCCGCTCGCCAGGGTTTGGTAAAACTGCGTGACCTCTAACGGACTCAGCTCGATGGCGCCCAACAGGCTGGACGGGTAGGCCGGGAATTCGCGCGTGACACCGAGGGCGTATAGAGTCTTCAATACCCGGGGGACACCCACCTCCAACCCCAGGCGTGCGGAAGATATATTATAGGAATGCGCCAGCGCCAGATATAAAGGCACCTCCCCGTGTGACTGATGATCGTAATTTTGCGGTGACCACGGCTTGCCGCCGGCGTTTTTCAGGGTAAAGGCGCCGTCATCCAGGGGGGTCACGAGTGTGTATTTTTGCGGCTGGGCGAGGGCGGTGAGATAAATAACCGGCTTCATCAATGAACCTATCGGGCGTTGCGCATTGAGGGCCCGGTTGAAACCGGTATAGCGCGCATCGCGCCCGCCCACTATCGCCAGCACTTCGCCGTTCTGGGTGTCGGTGACGATCACTGCACCTTCCAGTTTCCCCTCAGGAATTTTGTAAGCCTTCTCCAGGGCTGCGATGCGATTCGCCAAGGCCCGTTCCGCCACGCGCTGTATCTGCGGATCGAAGGCGGTAAACATTTGCAGGCCTTCTGAAGTCAGATCCTCCTCTTTGTAGTCACGCTGCAATTGGCGCCGCAGCAGATCCATGAAGGCGGGATAGGGCGAGATCCCCGTGGGGGGTTTAGCGGTCACGCCGAGCGGCGCCAGCTTGGCCTTGGCCGCTTGCGCGACGCTGATACCCTGTTGCGCGAGCAGGATGTTCAGTACCCGATTGCGTACCGCAATCGCACGCTGCGGGTGTTGCCGCGGCTCGTAACTCGAAGGGGCCGGGATCATGCCCACCAGCAGCGCGATCTGGGAAACATCCAGTTCATTCAAGGGTCGGCCAAAATAAAACTGGCTGGCCAGTCCGAAGCCATGAATGGCGCGCTGACCGTCCTGGCCCAAAAATATTTCATTGAGATAGGCTTCCAGGATTTCGTCCTTGGAATAATGCAGCTCCAGCAGCACCGCCATGATGACTTCGTTGAGTTTGCGGCTGAGGGTGCGGTCGGCGGTAAGGTAGAAATTTTTCACCAACTGCTGGGTTAATGTGCTGCCCCCCTGCACCGTGGAACCGGCGCGCAGATTGGCCCACATGGCGCGTAATATGGAGACGACATTGATCCCATGGTGTTTATAAAAGCGGCGATCTTCTACGTCAGTCAGCGCCTTGATGAGCAACGGCGGTACGCCCTGGACCTGTACCAGTACGCGATCTTCGTGATGCGCCGGGTAGATGCTGCCGACCAGCAGCGGATCGAGACGGACCAGGTCGAGCGGTACGCCGGTGCGGGTGTTTTGTAGTGTGTGCAGCGTGTCGCCGTCAAAGGCCAGCGTAACAGGTTGCGGAGTTTCGCTGGTGTCCCAGAAGCGAAAACCGCGTGTTACCAGATGAAATGCGCCGGACGAGCGCGAATAGGCCCCCGGGCCTTCAGGTCGTTGAGCCACTTGCACGTAACCCAAATCACTCAACTCTGAGACCAGGATCTCAGGGTTGAGTTTCATGCCTTGAAACAATTCCAGCGGTCGCGCATAAACGCGCGCGGGCAAGGCCCAACGTTTACCTTCGAACTGAACCCGCACGGTGTGATCGAGATAGGCGACGTATACCCCGAACGCTATCAGCAAGACCGGTAGGCTGATAAAGAGCAACCTGTGCCAGCGCAGAGGCGGCAAACGATGAACCGGTGATTTTGTAACCATGGGTTAATAAGTATACGTGCTTGCAGCGGGTTTGGCACAGTGGACTGGAGGGTCACCCATGTCCGATGCGGGTTGATTTTTAGGGCGCCCTGGGTTAGCGTAGGTCAGCTTCCTTTAACGGAGGGCCTCCAAATGCACTCGGTACGCATCCCATCTGTTAATTCTTTTCGCCCTCACTATGGTGCTCTCCTGTGCGCGACCTTGCTCATGGTGGCAGGCTGTAGTACGCCTCCGCGTCTCTCGCAGAGTTATCCTTCACTCGAAGGGCAACAACGCGCCGACATCGTCGCGGTCGCCCAGCAAATGATTGGCGTGCCCTACCGGACGGGTGGCGCCACCCCGCGTGGATTTGATTGCAGTGGGCTGGTGTTGTATACCTATCAGCAGGCGGGTATCCTAAATCTGCCGCGCACGACGGCCGAGTTGTTTCGGCAAGCTCAACCCGTGTCGCTCGATGATGTCCTGCCAGGCGACCTGCTCTTTTTCGAGATCAACGGCCGTGGCGTTTCACACGTTGGCATCTATCAAGGGGGGAATGAATTTATCCACGCCCCCGTGTTTGGCAAACAGGTTTCCGTGGGGACACTCGGTAACGGTTACTGGAGCAAGCGTTTGCTGCGCGCTGGGCGGTTGTTATAGCGGGCGCCTCTAAAAATGGCGTCCCCAAGGGGATTCGAACCCCTGTCGCCGCCGTGAAAGGGCAGTGTCCTAGGCCTCTAGACGATGGGGACTATGAAATGTGAACTGTATAGGTATGTGAGGTTGGTGGAGCCAGGCGGGATCGAACCGCCGACCTCTTGCATGCCATGCAAGCGCTCTCCCAGCTGAGCTATGGCCCCCGATTTAACAGTCATGCTGCCTTCCCTGGCGTAGCAGCTTAGCTCCTCGATACCCCGGCCATGCCATCCGTGGCATGGCGTTCGCCGCTTTCGCGGCTCACCCCAGCTGAGCTATGGCCCCAAGCCGACAATAACTCCGCATTTTACGATGGAGTAACCCCTACCGTCAATTAATCTGCTGCTCAGCCCGCCGCACGGATGTGGGCAAGCGCGTCCTTTAGACGTTGCAGGGTCATTTCGCGGCCCAGCAGGTGTACGGTGACATCAATAGGCGGCGAGGCGGCCTTGCCGGTGACCGCGACGCGCAACGGCTGCGCAAGTTTGCCCATAGTGAGCCCGTGCTTGTCAGCGACATCGGTTATTAATTGATGAATCGCCTCCGGTGACCAGGGGGTTAGGGTGGCAAGATTGCTGTGTAACCCGGTGAGGGCCTCCGCTACCTCGCCGGTAAGATGCTTGGCCGCCGCCTTTTCGTCGTAACTCTCGAAGTCTCTATAAAAAAACGTGGCCGCCTGCGCCATTTCGACCAGGGTCTTGGCGCGTTCGCGCAGGGCCATGACCACTTCCACCAAATCCGGGCCCTGCGCGGGATCCACACCCAGCCTGCCCATGTGCCAGCTAAGATGATGCGCGATATGCGCGGGGTCGGAAGTTTTGATGTAGTGCTGATTCAGCCACAGGAGTTTTTCCGTGTTGAAGGCGCTGGCGGCGCGATGGACATCCTTGATCTCGAACAGCTCGATCATCTCATCAATCGAGAAGATCTCCTGATCGCCATGCGCCCAGCCGAGCCGCACCAGATAATTGAGCAGCGCCTTGGGCAAAAAACCGTCCTCGCGGTATTGCATCACACTCACGGCGCCGTGGCGCTTAGACAGCCGCTGTCCGTCGGCGCCCAGGATCATCGGCACGTGTGAATAGGTGGGCGGCTGGGCGCCGAGCGCCTTGAGGATATTGATCTGGCGCGGCGTATTATTGAGATGATCGTCACCGCGGATGATGTGAGTGACGCCCATGTCCCAATCGTCCACCGCCACGGTGAAATTGTAGGTCGGCGTGCCGTCGGCGCGCGCGATGATGAGATCATCGAGCTCGTCATTTTGGAACACAACGGCGCCCTTGATAAGGTCGTTAACCACCACGTCGCCGGACAAGGGATTTTTGAAGCGCACCACCGGCGCAACGCCCTGCGGCGGTGTGGCCTTGGAGTCACGCCAGCGCCGGTCGTAACGCGGCTTTTCCTTGCGGGACATTTGCTGTGCGCGCAGCGCGTCCAGGTCCTCTTTACTGGAATTACCGTGGTAGGCCTTGCCTTCGTCGG
>CAYUAZ010000090.1:0-8338 GCA_964442865.1 uncultured Gammaproteobacteria bacterium | reverse complement strand
CCGCCAGCGAACAGGCCTCGTGCGAGATACCTTCCATCAAGCAGCCGTCACCCAGGAACACGTAGGTGTAGTGATCTATGATGTGATGGCCGTCCTGATTGAACTGGCCGGCCAGAACCTTTTCCGCCAGCGCCATGCCGACCGCGTTGGTAATGCCCTGGCCGAGCGGCCCGGTGGTGGTCTCGATGCCGGGCGCGTAGCCGTATTCAGGATGGCCCGGCGTCTTGGAGTGCAATTGCCGGAAATGCTTGATCTCGTCCATGGGCAGATCGTAGCCGGCGAGATGCAGCAGCGAGTAGTGCAGCATCGAGCCGTGGCCGTTGGACAAGATAAAACGGTCGCGGTCGGCCCACTTGGGATTGGCCGGATTGTGCCTTAAGAAATCGTTCCACAACACTTCGGCGATGTCGGCCATGCCCATGGGCATGCCGGGATGGCCGGACTTGGCCTTCTCTACCGCGTCCATGCTCAGCACACGAATGGCGTTGGCTAATTCTCTACGGGACGGCATGTATTTCTCCTGAAATTAAATCAATTTGGATTTCGCGTGGCGAGTGGCGAGAAAAAGCAAACCCTCCTCGCTAGTAGCTACTCGCATCATCTGACTACGCCGGAGGCTGCGGTCAGCAGGTGGTATGCGATGAGTAACTGAGACAGCGCCAGCGGGTGCGACTTCAGTGTCTCGCCGGTGGTGCCGGTGATGGTGCCGATGTCGTCGTTGCGCAGATGATGGTGCTCGCCGGGAATGTAGCTCCACAGCAAATCTTCCAGTTGCTTGGCCTTGGCGTCGGTGATCGCCCCGGAGATCTCCAGGCGGTCCACCGGCAGATCCATGTCGCGGTCCAGCACCAGCCTGAGGCCGTTGCCGCCCTCTTCCAGCACCTGGGAGAGATCGGGATGCGTCGGCAGTGTGGGGCGCAGCACGATGGAGACATTCAGATGACCGCCGGTCTCTTCGCGGTGTTCCGGGGGAGGATAAAACGAGATGACCATGTCGGCCCATTTGCGCTGCGGGCGGATAAAGGCCTCGGAGTCGGGCTCGCGCGCCAACATCTCCTTGCGCACCGCCTCTGCGGTGTGACCGCGCTTGCTGGTGTCGCGCTTCATCTTCCACTGGAAGCGCAGCTCTTCGGGCGGGGCGAGATAAAGCCTTACGTCGTAGCAGTCGCGCATGATCTTGGTGGAATAGCCGAGCAGTCCCTCGACGATGATGAATTCCTTGGCCTCGACGTAGTTCGGCGGATCGAAGTCGCCGGTCGAGTGATTGTAATGCGGCTTGAGGATGGGCTGGCCGTCCTTGAGCAGCTTGAGGTGTTGCTCGATGATGTCCAGATAGTTGCAGTCGGGGTGCAACGCGGTAATGCCCAGCCGCGCGCGGTCCACGCGGTTGTATTTATGGTAGTCATCGGTGCAGATCGTGGTGACCCGATCCTCTCCCAAAACCTGAGCGATACCTTTGGTAATAGTGGTTTTACCGGCGGCGGAATCGCCGACGATACCCAGTACGATAGGTTTTTTCATCTCACTGCCCTAATAAAAATAATTCGTGGGGTGTCCTCCCTACGCGCGCATGCGCACCCGACCGAGCCGCGTTGGCGGCAGGAAATCATTGATTTCACGGCAGGCAGCAACACACAGCACACCCCCAGCGGCCTTCACTACCCGTTAATCTGGGGTGGAAGAGGGGTTCAAGCGCCCCTAGCGGCCGCATCGAAGCGGCCCAGTCGGGTATTTTCGCTTACCTGCGGCGTTTCGGCAATAGCCCGGCTTGAGAAACCGGCTGAGATTCAGGGTTATGCCGCATCCGACCACTTGATCGAACAGCCCATGCTGGGAATTTGTTCGCGCGGGCCGCGGCCGGTCGCGGCGACCTGCTGCATCGCCTCGAACAAGTCACGGCGGGCATCGGGCGACGCCGTCTCCTTGCGGCTGGCGTCCAGGCGGCCACGGTATTGCAACTCGAGTTTGCCGTTATAGCCGAAGAAGTCTGGCGTGCAGACCGCGCCATAGGCCTTGGCGACTTGCTGGGTTTCATCCCAAAGATACGGAAACGGAAAGCCATACTCCTTGGCGGTCTTCTGCATATTCTCGAACGAATCCTCGGGATAGTCCCTGGGATCGTTGGACATGATCGCCACACTTTTGACACCGTGACCCAGTAATTCCCTGGCATCACGCACGATGCGCTCGCGCACCGCCTTCACATAAGGGCAATGATTACAGATAAACATCACCAGCAGACCTTGCTCGCCCTTGCATTCCGCGAGCGTCCACAGCTTACCGTCCACGCCGGGCAAGGCAAAATCCGGCGCAGGGCGGCCAAAATCACAAACCGGGGTTTCAAGACTTACCATGACAGGCCTCCTAATGCTCGGGCCGAATCAATGAGGCCCAACCTGAATGATACTGAAAAAATTTCCATTTAGGGTAAACTATCGGGTTTTGGCACCGCTATATATTAAACGCCACACATCGGCAGACGAGGAACAGCATGGCCCACACACACACCTTCACCTCCGAATCGGTCTCCGAGGGACACCCCGACAAGGTCGCCGACCAAATCTCCGACGCCATCCTGGACGCCATCCTGGCGCAGGACACGCGCGCGCGGGTCGCTTGCGAGACGCTGGTAACTACGGGGATGGTCATGATCGCCGGGGAGATCACTACCTCGGCCTGGGTGGACATGCAGATGGTCGCTCGCCAGACTATCAAAGAGATCGGCTATAACAGCTCGGAGATGGGCTTCGATTGGGAATCCTGCGCCATCCTGACCTCGATAGACAAGCAGTCGGCTGACATCGCCATGGGCGTGGACCAGACGAAAGAACACGAGCAAGGCGCAGGCGATCAAGGCCTGATGTTTGGTTACGCCAGCAACGAGACCGACGTGCTGATGCCGGCGCCCATCACCTACGCGCACCGGCTGGTGAAGCGCCAGGCCGAGGTGCGCAAGAACGGCACCCTGCCGTGGCTGCGCCCCGACGCCAAGAGCCAGATCACCTTCCGCTATGTGGATCACAAACCGGTGGGCATAGACGCGGTGGTGCTGTCCACGCAACACAGCCCTGACATCACCCACAAAGCGCTGCAAGAAGCAGTGATGGACGAAATCATCCTGCACGTGCTGCCCGCCGAGTGGATCACCAAGGACACCCAGTATTTCATCAACCCCACCGGCCGCTTTGTCATCGGCGGCCCGATGGGCGACTGCGGCCTGACCGGCCGCAAAATCATCGTGGACAGCTACGGCGGTATGGCGCGTCACGGCGGCGGCGCGTTTTCCGGCAAGGATCCCACCAAGGTGGATCGCTCGGCGGCTTACGCCGGACGCTATGTAGCCAAAAACATCGTCGCTGCCGGGCTTGCCGACCGCTGCGAAATCCAGATCTCCTACGCGATCGGCGTCGCTGAACCCACCTCCATCAACATCGAAACCTTCGGCACCGGCAAGCTGGATGAAGCCCAGCTCATCAAGCTGGTGCGCGCACATTTTGATCTGCGCCCGCGCGGACTCATCAAAATGCTCGACCTATTACGACCGATTTACCGCGCCACTGCGGCCTACGGGCACTTCGGGCGCACTGAGGAGAGCTTCTCCTGGGAGCGCACCGACAAGGCTGCGGCACTGCGTGATGCAGCGGGCTTAAAAGCCGCCTAAGGAAACCGCGTAGGGTGGGCACGCCTTATGTGCCCACCGGAAACTGACGAGTAGCATCATGGTGGGCACAGAAGCGGTGCCCACCCTACCAGCTAAGTAGGGTGGGCACCGCTTCTGTGCCCACGGAAACTGCCGAGTTGCATAATGGTGGGCACAAAAAGCGTGCCCACCCTACCTCATTCTAAAGAAATGGAAAAATAAACATGAGCAGTCAGCCGATCAAAAATCTCCACCCCGACCACAAGGTCGCGGACATCGCGCTCGCCTCTTGGGGACGCAAGGAAATCGCCATCGCCGAAACCGAAATGCCGGGCCTGATGGCGATCCGCGAAGAGTACGCGGGACAAAATCCGCTCCAGGGCGCGCGCATCGCTGGCTGTTTGCACATGACCATCCAGACCGCGGTGCTGATGGAGACCTTGATCGCGCTCGGCGCCGAGATACGCTGGTCGTCGTGCAACATCTTTTCCACCCAGGATCACGCGGCGGCGGCCATGGCGGCGGCGGGTATCGCCACTTTTGCCTGGAAGGGCGAGAGCGAAGATGAGTTCTGGTGGTGCATAGACCAGACCATCTTCGGCTCCAACGGCTGGCGACCCAACATGATCTTGGATGACGGCGGTGACCTGACCCAGGTGATGCACGAAAAATACCCCGACCTGCTGAAAGACGTGCGCGGCCTGTCGGAAGAAACCACCACCGGCGTACATCGTTTGTACGAAATGATGAAGGCCGGTGCACTCAAAGTCCCCGCCATCAACATCAATGACTCGGTCACCAAATCCAAGTTCGATAATTTATACGGCTGCCGCGAATCGCTGGTGGACGGCATCAAGCGCGCCACCGACGTGATGATCGCCGGAAAAATCTGCGTGGTGCTGGGCTACGGCGACGTGGGCAAAGGCTGCGCGCAATCCCTGCGCGGCCTCGGCGCTACGGTGTGGATCACTGAAATTGACCCGATTTGCGCCTTGCAGGCCGCGATGGAAGGCTACCGCGTGATGCGCATGGACGACATCGCCGACCAGGCCGACATCTTTGTCACCGCCACCGGCAACGTCGGCGTGATTACCCTGGCGCACATGCAGCGCATGAAGAACAACGCCATCGTGTGCAACATCGGCCACTTCGATTCCGAAATAGACATCGCGGGCCTGCGTCAGCATAAATGGGAAAACATCAAGCCGCAGGTGGATCACATCATCTTCCCCGACGGCAAACGCCTCATCGTGCTCGCCGAAGGGCGTCTGGTCAACCTCGGCTGCGGTACGGGACATCCCAGCTTCGTAATGTCCAACTCCTTCACCAACCAGGTGATGGCGCAGATCGAGCTATGGCAGAACTACAAGAACTATGAACGCAAAGTCTACGTGCTGCCGAAATCACTGGACGAAAAGGTCGCGCGCCTGCACCTGAAAAAACTCGGCGCCAAGCTCACCGAACTGACACCGAAGCAGGCGGAGTATTTAAGCATCTCCATCGCCGGGCCGTATAAGCCGGAGCACTACAGGTACTAGATGTAGGGCCGAATTCATTCGGCCTGGTCAGCGTGCCCATGCGAATGAATTCGCACCTACGATATATGAAATCCCAAAAACAACACGAACGGGTCTTCAGCTTCGAATTCTTCCCGCCTAAAAACGAAGAGGCCGCCGTCAAGTTGCGTGAGACACGCGCGGAACTCGCCAAGCTCAAGCCACGTTTTTTCTCAGTCACCTTCGGTGCGGGCGGCAGCACGCGCGACCGCACCCTGGAAACCGTGGCTGAGATACAAAAGGCCGGGCTGAGCGCCGCACCCCATCTCTCCTGCATCGCCTCCTCACGCACGGAGCTGCGCGAATTACTGAATACCTATAAACAGCACGGCATCCGCCACATCGTGGCCTTGCGCGGCGACCTGCCGTCTGGGGGAACAAAACCCGGCGAGCTGCCCTACGCGCGCGACCTGGTGGAGTTCATCCGCGCCGAGACCGGCGCACATTTTCACATCGAGGTGGCGGCCTACCCGGAATTTCACCCCGATGCGCGCGACGCCGCGCATGACTTACAAAACTTCAAGCGCAAGGTTGAAGCGGGCGCCGACAGCGCCATGACGCAGTATTTCTACAACGCCGATGCCTATTACCGCTTTGTAGAGCGCTGCGAAAACATGGGCCTGACCTTGCCCATCGTGCCCGGCATCATGCCCATCACCAACTATATCCAACTCGCGCGCTTCTCCGACCGCTGCGGCGCGGAGATTCCGCGCTGGCTGCGCAAGCGTCTCGAAGCCTTTGCCGATGACGCCGCCTCGCTGCGCGCCTTTGGCCTCGACGTCGTGACCGAGCTGTGCCGCAAGTTGTTGGATGCGGGTGCACCGGGCCTGCACTTTTACACCATGAACCAGGCCGCCCCTACCGTCGCCATCTGGCACAACCTTGGGTTGAGCCGCAGCACCTAGTGGCCTGTAACAATTGATTCAGGAGCAAAAAAGAAATTCGTCATGCCCGCGCAAGCGGGCATCCAGAGGCACTGGGTTCCTGCTTGCGCGGGAACGACACACTATCAGCTTAATTGTTATAGGCCACTAGCTGCCGCGCCTTATGGGCAATCAGAACCTCACACAGCGTAGCCTCTCCACGCTGTGGCACCCCTGCACGCAAATGCAGGATCATGAGACGCTGCCCATGATCCCTATCCGCCGTGCTGAAGGTGTGTGGCTGGAAGACTACGACGGCAAGCGTTATCTCGACGCCATCAGCTCCTGGTGGGTCAACCTGTTCGGCCACTGCAACCCGCGCATCAACGCCGCGTTGCGCGAACAACTCGACCAACTGGAACACGTGCTGCTCGCCGGTTTCACACATGAACCCGCCGTTGCGCTCTCCGAGCGCCTGATTCATCTCGCCCCTGGTGGGATCACGCGCTGCTTCTACGCCGACAGCGGCTCGGCGGCGGTGGAGGTAGCCCTGAAAATGAGCTATCACTACTGGCGCAATGCAGGCCGGACAAATAAAACCAAATTCATCACGCTGACCAACAGCTATCACGGGGAAACGCTGGGCGCGCTGGCGGTCGGCAATGTTGCGCTTTACAAAGAGATCTATGCGCCACTGTTGATGCAGACCATCAGCGTGACCTCGCCGGACTGCTTTTACCGTGAGGCAGGCGAGTCCTGCGCCGCTTATTCGACGCGCCTGTTCACGCACATGGAACAGGCCTTGGAGCAGCACGCGCATGAAACCTGCGCGGTGATCGTCGAGCCCTTGGTGCAGTGCGCGGGGGGCATGCGCATGTACGATCCGGTGTATTTAACGCTGTTGCGCGAGGCTTGTGATCGTCACGGCGTGCATCTCATCGCCGATGAGGTTGCGGTGGGCTTCGGGCGCACGGGAACAATGTTTGCGTGCGAGGCTGCGGCGATTACGCCGGATTATCTTTGCCTCGGCAAGGGCTTGACCGGCGGCTATCTGCCGCTCTCCGCCGTGCTCACCACTGACAAGGTGTATCAGGCCTTTTACGCCGGCTACGCCACACGCAAGGCCTTTCTCCACTCGCACAGTTACACCGGCAATCCGCTTGCCTGCCGCGCCGCGCTGGCGACGCTGGATATTTTCGAGCAGGATAAGGTCCTGGAGAACAATCGCACGCTGGCCCAGCATATGGCTGATGCGACGGCGCGTTTTGAGGATCACCCGCAGGTCGCGGAAGTGCGGCAGCGCGGGATGATTCTCGCCATCGAAATGGTCCAAGACAAGGCCGCACGCACACCCTATCCGTGGCAACAGCGGCGCGGTTTGGCCGTGTATCGTCACGCGCTGGAACAGGGCGTGCTATTACGCCCATTGGGCGACGTGATTTACTTCATGCCGCCGTATGTGATCACGTCGGAGCAAATCAATTACATGGCCGATGTCGCCTGGCAGGCGATCCATGTTGCGACAAGGGAATGAGCGAGGCGCTGGGAGTTGGGTTTTCCCTAATCCCTAGCCCCTAGATCCTAGCCCCTGCCTTATCCAGCCCCTGTTTCAAAGCGGGTTGTCGAGAAAATACCGGTCCATCATCTGGCGCGCTACCGGGGCGGCGGCGGTAGAGCCGTGGCTGCCGTTCTCGACGATCACCGCGATGGCGATGCGCGGGTCGTCGGCGGGGGCGAAGGCGATGAACAGGGCGTGATCCCGCAGCCGCTCGGCGACTTTTTCCTCTACGTATTTTTCATCCTGTTTGATGCCGAACACCTGCGCCGTACCGGTCTTGCCGGCGATGGTGTACTGCGCGCCCAGCCCGATCCTGCGGGCGGTGCCGTGATCGCTGTGCACCACCCGCACCATTGCATCCACTACGCTCTGCCAATGAGCGGGGTTGACGATGGGTACCTGCTCCAGAGGTTCGCCGGCCAAGGAGGTCAGCGCGTGGCTGACAGGGTCTTCGACCGACTTGACCAGCGCAGGCAGCCAGCGCTTGCCGCGATTGGCGAGGGTGGCGGTGGCCACCGCCAGTTGCAGAGGCGTCACCAGGGTGTAGCCCTGGCCGATCCCGGCGATCAGCGTCTCGCCCGGATACCAGGGCTGGTTGTGGACACGGCGCTTCCATTCCGGCGAGGGCATCAGGGCATCGAGTTCTCCCGTGACGTCTATGCCGGTCTTGACGCCGAAGCCGAAGCGGGTCAAAAAATCGTGCAGCCGGTCTATGCCGAGC